>JAQGPD010000009.1 GCA_028293305.1 Verrucomicrobiales bacterium
TTCTGCGGGGGAGAGGGAAGTGATCATCCGTTTTGAAAAACCGTCGCTGATTTCGCGGGACGCGCCTTTGTCAGGCGAGACGGATTTGACAGTGTCCCTGCGGCGGTCCGTGGGGCGGGTGGCGACCGATGAGGCCATGGGTGCGTTTTCGTTGAAGGCCCAGCAGGAGCCGGCGCTGAATCTTTACCTGCCGCTCGCGCAACTGCAGGAGGCGGCAGGTCTGCCGGCGCGCGCGAATTTGTTATTGTCGCCGGAGGTGCGGGCGGATGCCGTGTCGCAGGGCGTGGGGGCGGGCATGACTTTGGAGGATGCCGGGCTGACCTGGCGGGCGGCGGGCGGGCAGCGGATTTTGTCCACGGGGCGCATTTTCCTATCACCGGAGGCGGAGGCGTCCGCGCGGGCCGCGTTTCCGGAGGCGAAGGGCGTCCTGACGTATTTGGTGAACCAAATTTCAAATACCGCGGGCGATGGCGATACCGGCGGCGCGGGCAAAATCACGCCCTATTCCATGGCCACGGCCACGGTGCCCGGGACCGGCGGCCTGCCTGCGGAATGGCCGGACGGGTCCGTGGTGATAACACAATGGCTGGCGGACGATCTCGCGATCAAACAAGGGGATAAATTGTCAGTGAAATACTTCCGCGTGACCCGCGCGCGGCAGTTGGAGGAAGCGGAGACGGAATTCACCGTGCACTCGGTTCTGCCCATGGATCACCCGGCGGTGCGGCGCGAGTGGACACCGGATTTTCCAGGGGTCAGCGAGTCCGAAAACTGCCGCGATTGGAAACCCGGCATCCCCATCGACCAGAGCCTGATCCGCGATAAGGATGATGCCTATTGGAAGGAACGGAAAGGAACTCCCAAACTGTTCCTGACGCTCAATGACGGTCAGAAAATGTGGTCGAACCGGTTCGGCAAGCTAACCAGTCTATGGGTGGAAAGCGGCGCCTCCGTCGAGGAAATGACGGCATCGCTCCAGACAAAACTGACGCCCGCGCAGGCCGGGCTGGTGACCGTGGGAGTGAAGGAGGCGGCGGGGAAAGCGGTGTCGGGCAGCATGGATTTCGGCGCGTTGTTTGTGAGCATGAGCGCGTTTTTGATCGGCACCGCGCTGCTGCTGGCGGTGTTGCTGTTCATGTTCGGGACCGGGCAGCGGGCGGGGCAGATTGGTTTGTTATTGGCTTCCGGCTGGACGCCGGGACAGGTGAGGGGATTATTTGTCAGGGAGGCGCTCTGGGTCACGGTGCCGGCGGCGGCGGTGGGCACGGGACTGGGGTTGTTTTACACGCGGTGGACCTTGGGGAAATTGGAGCAGGATTGGGGGGATGCGGCCCTGGGTTTGAAGTTCGCCCTGACCATCCGGCCGGTCACTCTGGGGATCGCCTGGATAGCCACGGTGGTGCTGAGTCTGCTGGCCGTATGGTGGGCGGCGCGGCGCATTGGAAAAGCCAAGGCCGCCAGGCTTTTGGCTGGCGCGAGTCTGGCGGAAGCCATGGGAAATCCCGCGCAGGCCGTGGGGGCGCGGCGGTGGCGGATGCTGCCGAAAGGGGTGATGACGCTGGGCGGCTTCGTCATGTTATATATGTCATCGAAAGTGCCGCCGCACGTGTCGCCGCTGATGTTTTTTGGCGCGGGCGCTTTGTTATTGGCGGATGGATTGCGCGGGTTGAATTGGTGGCTGGGCCGGAAATCGGAACAGACCGATGAGGAAAAAGTGCCCGGCTTGTGGGACCTGGGCGTGCGCAATGCCCTGCGCCAACGCGGTCGCAGCATGGCCATGGCCGCGCTGCTGGCGGCGGGGATTTTCATGGTGGTGGCGCTGAACGCATTCCGTCAGGACGCCCGGCTGATGCCGTCCGACCGCTTGTCGGGAACTGGCGGATTTGCCTTGGTGGGGACTTCCACTTTGCCTGTTTACGAGGACCTCGACACCGCGGCCGGACGCTCGGCTTGGGGGCTGGAGGATGAGGAAACGAGAGCCGTTTTTGTGGTGCCTTTCCGGGCGAGGGAAGGGGAGGAGGCGTCCTGTCTCAATCTCAACCGGGCCCAGGTCCCGCGCGTCCTCGGGGTGGATCCCGTGAAGCTGGCGGAGCGCGAGGCGTTTCCCATCGCCGGGGTGGCGAAGGGCATTCCCCTGGCGGAAGGCGTGTCGCCCTGGATGCTGCTGAATCAAAAGCCGACCGACGGCACGGTGCCCGCAATCATGGACCAGGTGTCCGCCATGTATGCGCTGGGGAAATCCGTCGGCGACGAAATCACGGTGCCGGACGGGCAGGGGAATCCGGTGCGGCTGCGGCTGGTGGCTTTGGTGGCGGGAACGGTATTGCAGGGAAATGTGATCATTGGCGACGCGGCATTTGTCAGGCTTTATCCTGACACCGGCGGCTTCAAATACTTCCTCGTGGATGCCGACGCCGATCAGGCGCCCATCTGGCGCGCGGCGGCGGTCCGGCAGCTGGCGAACCGCGGATTGGCCGTGCAGCCCACGACGGAAAAACTCGCGCAATTTCAGGCGGTGCAGAATACTTATCTAACTATTTTCTCGACGCTCGGCGGTTTGGCACTGGTGCTGTCCACGCTGGGTCTGGGCGTGCTGGTCGCGCGGCATGTTTTGGAACGGAAATCGGAATTCGCGCTGCTCCAGGCCGTCGGTTTCCAGCGTTCGCAGCTTCAGAAAATGGTCCTCGCGGAACATTGGTTTTTGTTCCTTTCCGCCATCATCCTGGGCACCCTGGCGGCCCTCATCGCCGTGTGGCCCAACTTGAAGCTGGCCGGCGCCGGCGGCATTCCGCTGCGGCTTCTGGCCGGCTTGCTGATAAGTCTCACCGCAGGCGGCCTTATCTTCTGCCACCTCGCCGCCCGGCTGGCGCTGAGCCGCCGGCTGACCGATTCCCTCCGTCATGAATAACAGTTATCTTCCCCGCCTTGTTTCCTTGTCCGCGGCAGGTGTTTTGAGCTTCTCCGCCGCCTTCGCGGAAGAGCCGAAAACGCCGGCCCCGCCTCCCGCCGAAGCCGCGGCCGCGGCCGGTGTTGTGAAGCTGGACTTCGAATCCATGGAACCCGGCGACCTTCCCGCCGAGTTGGTGGTGACGGATGCCGAGGCGAAGTTCTCCATCGCCGTGGTGGAGAATAACAAAGTCCTGGAAATGAGCCCCACCCCGCTGGTGGATGGCGGCGTTCTGCTGGGCACTTCCATCAAGGGTCCCGCGACGGTTTCCGCCAGGGTGCTGGCCACTGGAAAGCGCCGCAGTCATCCGCGCTTCGGTGTCGGTCTGCATGGCGCGGGAGGCTATCGATGCCTCATCGCTCCCGCCCGCAAGGAAATCCAGTTCATGAAAGACGACGCCGTGGTCGCCCAGACCCCGTTCGAATGGAAATCCGGCATCTGGACGCGCATCGAATTCACCCTTACCAAAAACGCGGCCGGAGGCTCCGACCTCGAAGCCCGCGCCTGGCAGGAACCCACCGCCCGCCCCGCCGCGCCCCAACTCACCCTCACCGTCCCCACGCCCCCCGGCACCGGAAAAGCCTCCCTCTGGGCCACCCCCTACTCGGAATCCCCGGTGGACTTCGACGACGTGGAGGTGGCTCCGAAGCCTTGATGGAAACAACATCCCGACGCCTGTGAGTATCGTCGGTTTTGTGGTCAATCGTGGCCGAATGAAGCCAGTTTGAGGTATTGAAGTTTCAACATGCTTCAATGCTGGCTATTTTAATCCCAATCACCCGCCACTGCATTCACCGCGAATGCGTGTAACGAAGGTCTGCGTGGGCTGCGCCTTTGTTCATAGTGCTGCGTGGCTCCCTCACCGGGGCCTGCCACTGACAGACAACCCAAGCAACCCAAGACAACCTATCATGAAATCAACCCTCCTGACCCTTCTGGCTGTTCCTTTCCTCACGCTCGCCGTGCACGCCGAGGACGCGAAACCCGCCAAGCCCGACAAACCGAAGATGGACCCGGCGGCGGCTTTCAAGAAGCTGGACGCCAACAGCGATAACAGCGTGTCCCTGGACGAATTCAAAGCCGGCCCCCGCTGGAAAAAAGAACCCGATAAAGCCGAAGGCGCCTTCAAAAAACGCGACAAGGACGGCGACAGCAAGCTGACCCTCGAGGAATTCTCCGCGAAGCCCGAAAAACCGAACAAGCCCAACAAACCCGCCGCTCCGGCCGCCCCCGCGAAACCCGACGCGCCCGCCGAACCCAAAAAGGCCTGAGGTTTTTTCAAGCCGGGGATGCGTTTTTGTTAGCTTCTGCGGGGCCTTTTGTTGTGAAAGCGACAATGCGGTTCCGCGGCTAACGTTTACTTCATTCCCGTCCTGCCGGTAATTTCCGGCTCCGACCGCGCCGCCTTCCCTGGGCTAACCAGGGGAGGCGGCGTTTTTTGTCCGCGCGGGGATCGCCGTGGTTTGCCGATGCTTTGAGTAACAGGCCGGGACGGGCCTGGCTACGGGCGGTTAGGAAGCCGTGCCAAGTTCTGCCAGGGCGAGGTGGTCGACGCGGTGGCCGAGGAAACTTTCCGCGATGCCGTGGAAACGGGCGGCGGCGTCGGTGACGTGGAAGGATTCGCGGGCGGGGTCGGCGGCGGCGGGGTCGCGCAGCATGCCGCGTTTGGCCAGAAGCGTGGCGGTTTCCGCGGCGGCGGCTTCCGCGCTGTCGACCAGCGTGACGCCGGGGCCCATGGTCTCGGCAATAACGGATTTCAATAACGGATAGTGCGTGCAGCCCAGCACGAGGCTGTCGATGCCGGCGTCGCGCAGTTTGGTCAGGTATTTCCGGGCGGTCAGGCGGGTGATTTCGGAGTCGGTCTCGCCTTCCTCCACCAGCGGCACGAAGAGCGGGCAGGCTTGCGCGAGAATCTCCGGGGCGGGGCGGCCGGCCATGGCGAAGGTTTCCAGGATGCGGGTTTCATAGGCGCGGCTTCCGATGGTGGCGGCGGTGGCGATGACGCCGATGCGGCCGTTGCGGGTGGCGGCCATGGCGGCGCGGGAGCCGGGTCCGATCATGCCCAGGATGGGGATTTGGGGAAACCGCGCGCGCAGATCCGGGGCGGCGATGGCGCTGGCGGTGTTGCAGGCGATGACGATCATTTTGACTTTCTGGCCCAGCAAAAACTCCACGTCCTCCCGCGCATAACGTTCGACGGTGGCGTGGGATTTATTGCCATAGGGGACGCGCGCGGTGTCGCCCAGATAGACCAGATGCTCGGCGGGAAGCAGGCGGCGGAGTTCGCGCATGACGGTGAGGCCGCCGACGCCGGAGTCGAAAATGCCGATGGGAAGGGAATTCATGAAAGGGGGATCGGAATGGATAGGAAAAACCGCCGGATGCAAGTCCTGGCGGGAATCCGGGCGCAAGTCAAAGCAATCCGGCGGCCTGGAAGGTGCGGGTTACGGCGCCGTCCCAATCCCGGTTCGCGGCCGGGCTGGCGGGGCTGGGATGCAGGATGCGCAGGAAGGAGGTGCCGGGGCGGTCGGCGGCGACCCCGCGCAGGCGGGCCTCGGCGAAGCCTCCCACGCCGATGAGCCAGGCGGGATTCAGGATTTCAATAACACGTTTCAGGTGCGCGTCGCAGATGGCTTCCACGGGCAGCATTTCGCGGGAGGGGATTTTGTCAGGAGTGCGGTTGCGGCCGGAGTCCTCCAGAAAAATGAGCGGGCAATAATTCACCACGAACCAATCTTTGAAAAACTGCTCCGCCGTCCCGAAATGCGCGGCGGCCCAGCCCCAGAGCCGGCGTCCGCTGACTTCGCTGCGGGTGCAGTCGAAGCCTTCAATCCGTCGTTTCGGGTGCTCATTTTCCGCCGATCCCACGGGCGCGTGGATGCCCATCCAGTCGCGCACGGCGGGCACCTCGCCGAATGGCACGCCGGTTTGCGCCATGCCGAAGGGGCCGGGATTCATGCCGAGGAAGAGCCCTTTTTTCGGACCGGCTCCGAATTTCCGGAGGTATTCCAGGTGCGGGGTCCAGGCGTATTCCAAGGGATTGTAAACATGCGCCACCGGGGCCGAAAACCGCAGCGGCCGGAGTTCCCGGCGCAGGGTGTCCGCAGCGGCGATCAGGGCGTCGGCAGTTGATGGCATCGCGGTTCATAGCGGGGGAATGCGATGCGGCAAGCGCTGGAACGGGTGCATTCCGCGTGGGCGTGAGCGGTGTGACGCGGGCTGAAAAGTGAAAATTTGATGAGAGAAAGAATCCGCCTTTCCCGGTGCGGACTGAAAAAAACCTGCCATATTGACCGGCTATGCCCTTTACCGCCCTCGGACTCGATCCGCGTATTGTTCAAGCCGTGCAGGAAGCCGGCTACACGGAGCCGACTCCCATCCAGGCCGCCGCCATTCCTGTTATCATCACCGGTCAGGACGTGACCGGGATTGCCCAGACCGGCACCGGAAAAACCGCCGCTTTCACCCTGCCGCTCCTCACCCGCATGGCCTCCGCCGCCGACCCCGCGAACGGCCGCCGCCGCACCCGCGCCCTCGTCCTGGCCCCCACCCGGGAGCTGGCTGTGCAGATCGAGGAAAATGTCCGCACCTACGCGAAGCACCTGCCGCTCACCATGGCCACGGTTTTCGGCGGCGTCGGCGAACGCCCGCAGATCAACGCCTTGCGCGCCGGAACAGACCTCATCATCGCCTGCCCGGGCCGCCTGCTGGACCTGCTCGGTCAGGGACATGGCGATTTTTCCGGCATCGAAACACTCATACTGGATGAAGCCGACCGCATGTTGGACATGGGTTTTCTGCCCTCCATCCGGCGCATCATCCGCGGCCTGCCGAAGCAGCGACAGACGTTGTTATTCTCCGCCACGCTTTCCAAGGAAATCGAGACCCTGACCACCGAATTCCAGCACGCGCCCAAGACGATCCAGATCGGCCGCCGGTCGAATCCCGCCGAGACCGTCGCCCAGTGGGTATATGAAATTCCCGCCCACCTGAAGCCGAATCTTCTGGGCCATTTGCTGGAGGACCCGGCGATGAACAGCGTGCTCGTTTTCACCCGCACCAAGCATGGCGCGGACCGCATCGCCCGCCGGTTGGAAGCGCTGCAAATCCCCTGCGGCACTCTGCATTCCAACCGCTCACAGAACCAACGGCTTAAGGCGCTGAAGGACTTCCGCAGCGGCCTCGTCCGCGTGCTCGTGGCCACGGACATCGCCGCGCGCGGCATTGATGTGGACGGCATTTCCCATGTGGTGAATTACGATTTCCCGCCTCACGCCGAGGACTATGTCCACCGCATCGGCCGCACGGGACGCGCCCAGGCCATCGGGGACGCCATCAGTTTTGTCAGTTCCGAGGACACCGGTGCCCTGCGCGATCTGGAACGGTTCATCGGTCGCGGAATTTTGCGGAAAAAAGCGGAGGGTTTTGACCTCAGCGCCCCCGCTCCTCCCCGTCCCGCCGGCCCCCCTCCCGGCCGCGGCGGCAATCAATCCCAGGGCGGCCAGCGTCCGCCCCAACGCCGTCCCCAGGGCGGTGGCGGACCCTCCGGTGGAGGCGAAGGCAGATCTCCAAACGCCCCCGGTGGCGGCGGCGGCCGTGGCCGCGGCGAGTCCCGTGCTCCCGTTTCCGCGCATGATCCCTCCGTCTATCCGCGCCATCAGGATCCCCGCCGCCGCCAACAGCAGCAACGCCGCGCCGCCGGACCCCAGGCCTGAGTCCGCGCCCACGCTCCGGGCTCGGCCTGACGGAATTTTTTCCGCGTTCATTTTCAAATGTTTGGAATGAAAAGTCCGGAAAACAGCTTATGGGTGATGTGAGGGAAAAGCGGCCCGCGCCGCCGCTGAGTGCATCCCCTCCCAACCCCCCACGCGTCCCCCCCATGAAATTCCGTCCATCCCCCCGCACGTTGTTATCATCCCTGCTCTGCATGGGATTGCTGACTTCCGCCGCCCCCGCCGCCAATCCGCTGAAGGCCATCGGATCCAGCATCAAAAAAGTAGGCAGCGCCCTCACTCCCTGGAAAAAAAAGGAGGCTCCAGAGTCCCCGGCCCCGGTTGCGAAACCCGCCGCTCCGAAACCTGCCGCCAGCTCCAAGCCAGCCACCGCCAAGACGGCCAAGACCGCCAATAAAAAAACCGTCGCTTCCAAATCGACGCCCAAAACCCGCAAATCCAGCAGCGCCGACGCCACGGAAACCCGCGCCACCCCGAAGCGTAAAGGCGCTTCCGGCACCACCTCCGAAGTCGCCGCCGGCAACTCCAAAACCGGCTCCAAAACCAAGCCCGGAGAAGATTCCGCCGGGGACGTCAAGGAAACCCCGGCCGACGCGTCCTCCCCGTCGGATGCCACCACCGCCGCCGCTGAAACCAAACCCGTGCAACCCCGCATTCCCTTGGCGGACCTCCCCTTCGGCACCCCCGTCATGGGAAAACGAGGCTACGTCCGCAGCCCCTACGCCGAGGACCAAGGCATGGTGGACGTCACCGACATCCCCGCCGGAACCAAAGTGAAATGCCCCTTCAGCGGCAAAATCTTCCGCGTTCCCTGAATGCGGTGACACCGGGGTTCCGACCCCGCTGTGATACCAGGAATCGTCCCTACCGGTGCATCGCTCTCCAAAGGGAGTAGGAGCTTGAAAATCATGGGTGGAACACCCTCGGCCGGCCCGGACCACAGCACCGCCATAGCCGAATTCGCGTGGGAATAACAATTTCACATTGACACTGTTCATTGATATGGTATTTATCAAAATACTCATAATTTTGACCATGGAAATGAATTGTTTTCTAAGCAGAAATGGACAGCAGGCAGGGCCTTTCACCGAGAATGATGTCACGCGTATGCGGCGGGAAGCTGCCATCGTGGGCAGTGACCTTTTCTGGCGCAATGGAATGGCCGAATGGAGAACAATCACTTCCGTTTTCGAGACAGACGCCCTCCCTCCGCCCCTTCCATCCCCCGTAGTGAGCAGAATAGCGGACCCGTTCGATTCCCCTCCACGGGTGGAAGAAGATGTGCCCAATTCAACGATCAGGAAGACCGCCGCGCTCGTGGCGGACCCCATGGTCTCCGTGGTTGGCAAGCCTGCACCACCTTCCGATATCATTCTCAAAAGCCAGAACGCGCCCCGTATTTCCCTCTGGAACCCCAACACATGCGCCAACTGGAGCTATCTGTTGACTCCTATTTTTGGAAGTCTCCTCCAACATTATAACTGGAAATCGCTCGGAAATGCCAAGGAGGCGAAGGTCTCCCTCATCTGGTGTCTCGTCCTGGTGGCCTTCACGGCTACGATGCTGGTGGCGGGTTATGACGCCCGTCTTCCCGGCTTGATTTTGCTGTTCGCATGGTATTTCGCCCATGCCAGGAAACAGGTGGATTATGTGAAGCGGGTGCATGGCGAGGCCTATGTGCATAAAAAATTCACCCCGCCGGTTTTGCTGGCCGTTGCTTCCATGGCGGGCATCCTCCTGATCGCCGCCGGCGCGCTGTCCGGTTGGCAGGGATTTTCGGTTTTCAAAGCCTCGCTGCCCAAAGTTGACTCGCCGGAAGTGGTCGCCGCTGCGGAGAAAGCCCTGGCCGACAGCAAGTTCATGAAGTTTGCGGGATCCATCATTGGCAAGATAAAGATCACTAATCCCAAGGAATTGAAATCCCACTCCGACGATGAAAAACGGATGGCCAGGGCTCAGATCACCACCAATCTGGGGAACGAGACCGTCTATTACAGCGTTGAATGGCAGGACGAGGCGGCAAAAACATTTTGGGTCGAATTTCACGACAAACCTGATTGATCGAAAAGCCATCTGGGCTTGCGCAACGGAACCCCCGCAGACAGCAAGCCGCAAAAAGCGCATGCCCGACACCGCTGCGGCCGGTGCGGACTAGCCGCTTACCACTTGGCCGATTTCATCGAGTTCCCGGATTCCAGATTCGGGTTTTCCCTCTTCAAGATTTCCGAATTTCCAAATTTCCTATTTCCTCCACCCGGTGAATGGTCGGGGCATGAAGTTGCTTTCGCGTTCCGTGGTTTTGCTGGTCATTGGCATGGGTGTTTCCACGGCCATGGCCGCGCCCGGGTTCTATCGGTTTCCGGCGGTGCATGGCGATACGGTGGTTTTCACGGCGGAGGGGGATTTATGGAAAGTGCCGGTCGCGGGCGGCACGGCGGCGCGGTTGACGTCGCATCCGGGGACCGAGTCCTTCGCCGCCATCTCGCCGGATGGAAAAACGGTGGCCTTTTCCGCGGAATACGAAGGCCCGGCGGAGGTGTATGTCATGCCCATGGAAGGCGGTCTGCCCAAGCGCCTGACCTGGAGCGGCGAGGGCGCTTTTCCAACCGGCTGGACGCCGCAAGGGCAGGTGATTTACACCACGAAAGCCTTCTCCACCCTGCCGAATGACCAGCTGGCGCTCGTGAATCCCACGGATGGCGCGGAGTCCATCCTGCCGCTCGCGCAGGCCAGCGAGGGCGTGATGGATGCGGCGGGGACGCAACTCTTTTTCACGCGGCTGCCATTCCAGGGCAGCAGCACGAAACGTTATCAGGGAGGCACGGCGCAGCATCTGTGGCGCTGGGATCAGGGCGCGGAGGAGGCGGTGCCGTTGACGCCGGATTTCGCCGGGACTTCCAAAAATCCCATGTGGTGGGAGGGAAGGGTGTATTTTCTAAGCGACCGCTCCGGCATAGCAAACCTCTGGTCCATGCTGCCTGACGGAAAAGATGTTCAGGCCCTGACAAAACATGCGGACTTCGATATCAAATGGGCCCGGCTGCAAAATGGACGCATAGTCTATCAACAGGGAGCGGACCTCCGGCTCTTCACCCTGGCAGGAGCGAAGGACGAGGCCATACCTATCGCGCTGGGTTCGGATTTTGATCAAACCCGGGAGCGCTGGGTGGAAAAACCGATGGATTTTTTGACCAGCGCGCGCCTGTCGCCGGAAGGCTCGAAAGTGGTGCTGACCGCCCGCGGCGAAATCTTCGTGGCCCCCGCGGAACCCGGCGGCCGCTTTGTAAATGTGCCGCGGAAGGAAGGCGTCAGGTATCGGGAAGCATCGTTCCTCGGAGATGAAAAAGCAATTCTGGCCCAGACGGACGAGACGGGTGAATTGGAGTTCGTGAAGTTGCCCGCCAATGGCGTCGGCACGCCGGAAATCCTCACGCGGGACGGCACCATTTTCCGCATGGATTCCGTGGCCTCGCCGGACGGAAGACGCGTGGCCTGGCAGGATAAAAACCAGCAATTGTGGATCCGTGACCTGGGGGCCGGCCAGTCGCGTTTGATAGCCACCAGCCTGGAGTCGGATTTCGAGGATCTGGTCTGGTCGCCCGACGGCCAATGGCTTGCCTACGTGGAAACCCAGGCCAACAGCTATCGCCAGATCAAACTTTGCAAAGCCGCGGACGGCAGCATCCTCACCGCCACCAGCGGCCGCGTTAACAGTTTTTCGCCGGCATGGTCGACGGATGGGAAATGGCTATATTTCTGCAGCGAGCGCGAGATGCGTTCCCTCGTTTCCAGTCCTTGGGGCGACCGCCAGCCGGAGCCGTTTTTCACGGAAACCACCAAGCTTTACGGGCTGGCTTTGCGGAAGGATCTGCGGTCGCCATTCATGCCGCCTGACGAATTGAATCCCGCTCCCTCCGCTGAAGAAAAGGCCAGGAAAAAAGAGGCCAGGGAAGCCGAAAAGACCACGCCGGATCCTGACAAGGAACGTGCTGCCGCCGGGGCGGAGGACAAGGGTGCCGAATCCAAAAAGGACAGCCCCTCCGACGACGCCAAGGACAAGCCGGCGAAGCCCGCCGTGGTGGAAATCGAAGCCGACGGTTTGGCTTCCCGACTGTGGGAATTGCCCGTCCCAGCAGGGAATTTCGGCCATCTGGAAGCGACTGCGAAACATCTTTTCTACTCCAGCCGCGCCACGGGATTTGAGGAAAAGCCGCGCCTCATGAGGCTGGAAATCACCTCCAAGGATCCGAAGCCGAAACCCTTCGCCGATGAAGTCAAATCCTGGGAAATCTCGGCCAACCGCAAACAACTCCTGCTGCGCAAAGGCGAGGCCTTTTACGTGGTCCCCGTGGATGGCGAGGCTCCCGCGAAGCTGGAGAAACCAGTGCCGCTGGACCGGTGGTCATTCTCCATCAATCCGCGCGAGGAGTGGCGGCAGATTTATCACGAGGCATGGCGGATGCTGCGGGACTATTTTTATGATGCCAAGCTCCACGGCGTCGACTGGCTGGCGGTTAGGAAAAAGTATGAGCCCCTGGTCGACCGCGTGGCGGACCGCGAGGACCTGAGCGAGGTGCTGCACGAGATGTCAGGGGAGCTCAGCGCCCTGCACACCTACGTGCGCCATGGCGAAACGCGTGAGGCGCCTGACAAGATCGAGCCGTCGTCCCTGGGCGCGCGCCTGGTGCGGGACGCGGCGGCCGGCGGCTGGCGGGTGGAGCATGTTTTCGTGGCGGATCCCGACTATCCTGAGGCGCTCAGTCCGCTGGCGAAGCCCGGCGTCGCGGTGAAGGACGGGGATGTTATTGTGAGGATCAATGGCGTTCCCCTGGATGAGGGTGTGCAGCCCTCACAACTTCTCAGGCAACAGGCGGGACGCCAGGTTTTGTTGGAGTTGAAGGCCGCCGTGGCCGGAGCGCCGGGCCGTCAGGTGCTTGTGAAACCACTCAGCCCGGACGCGGCCAGGGACCTGCGTTATGCGGAGTGGGAATACACGCGGCGGCTGAAAACAGAGGAGCTGGGGCAGGGACAAATCGGTTATCTGCATCTCCGCGCCATGGGCAGCGAGGACATCGCGGATTGGGCGCGGGACTTTTATCCGGTGTTTCAGCGGCAGGGTCTGATCATTGATGTCCGGCACAACCGCGGCGGAAATATTGATTCCTGGATTCTGTCCAAACTGATGCGGAAGGCGTGGTTTTATTGGTCGCGCCGGACGGGAAATCCTTATTCAAACATGCAATATGCGTTCCGCGGTCATGTGGTGGTTTTATGCAATGAACGCACCGCCAGCGACGGCGAGGCATTCAGTGAGGGTTTCAAAAGACTGGGTCTTGGAAAAGTGATAGGAACACGCACCTGGGGCGGTGAAATCTGGCTCAGCGCGAAGCGTTGGCTGGTGGACAATGGCATGTGCAGCGCGGCGGAATCCGGCGTTTACGGTCCGGAGGGGAAATGGCTCATCGAGGGGCATGGCGTGGATCCTGACGTGGTCGTGGACAATCTGCCGAAGGCGACCTTCGCCGGCCACGACGCCCAGCTGGAGGCGGCGGTGAAGCATCTGCAGGAGTTGATTTTGAAGGATCCCCGTCCCGTGCCGCCGGTTCCCCCGAAGCCGGACAAATCCTTCAAATAAAAAACCACGCTCTTTTTCCCGATCCGAAGGTCGGCGCTGTCGTTCTGGGCGCCCCGTCCCGCTGTCGCTGCTGGAATCCAGGGCAACCTGGCAGCCGTATGAAAGCTTGCTCACGCTCCATTTTGCAGGTGAAAGCCGGTGGTGGGGGAGGGCGTAGTGGTTTAGACTAATTTCTCCCATGAATTTCTCCGCTTCCCGTTTTCTTCCCCTCACTGCGTTGGCACTGGTTCTGGCTCCCCTCGCGGCGCATGCCGATGAATGGTTTTCCTGGCGCGGTCCTTCCCAGGACGGACGCAGTGCTGAAAAGTATGAGCAGAATGTGTTCGGCGATGCGCCGGACTGGACTTACGACATTTCCGGACGCGGGGGTCCGGTGATCGCGGGCGGACGGGTTTTCCTTTTCAGCTATCGCGGCGAGGGTGCAGACCAGGCGGAGGGCCTGACCTGCTTTGATGCCAAAACGGGCAAGATGCTGTGGGAGAAGCGCTTGCCGGACTTTTTGAGCGATAACTCCTACAGCCGCTACGCCATTGGCAGCCCGACGGTGGATCCGGAATCCGGCAATATTTTCCTCATGTCCACCGCCGGGGAATTGGTGGCCGTGGACCGAGATGGCAAGACCCTCTGGCAGCACAGCCTTTTTGAGGAAATGGGCCGCCTCAGCTTCCCGAACGGCCGCACGGGCTCCCCGGTGGTCATCGGTGACCTCGTCATCGTGCGGGGCATCACGGCGAACTGGGGCGGCGACGGCCCGGCGCGCGACCGCTTTTACGCGTTCCAAAAAACCACCGGCCAGCTGGTTTGGTCCTCCACGCCTGGCCTGCAGCCGCAGGATGGATCATTTTCCACGGGGATTTTTCAAATGCGTGACGGCATTCCGGTCATGTATGCAACCACGGGCTGCGGACATTTCATCGCGCTCAACGCCCTGACCGGCAAGCCCTTATGGCGGTTCCTCTCCGCCAAGGGCGGCATCAATGCCTCCTGCGTGCTCGTTGGGGACAAGCTCATCGCGGCGCATGACAAGGAAAATACCGACACCACCATGACCGGCGGTTTTGAATGCGTGCGCCTGCCCGCCGGCCCGCTGCCTCCCGGCCCGCCGGAAGATCCCGTTCCGGTCCTGGGCAAGTCCGCGGAAGCC
>JAQGPD010000010.1 GCA_028293305.1 Verrucomicrobiales bacterium
GTCCCACCACAATTCCCCGACCCTCCCCGAAGCCCAAATTTTTTTATCCCAAACATTTAAAAAACACTTGCACGAAGCCACTTCCCGCGCACTCTGATGACCCGCAGCGCAGGCTGCGTTTCCAAAAAGACCCTTTCGTCTAACGGTTAGGACACGACCCTTTCACGGTTGTAATACGGGTTCGATTCCCGTAGGGGTCGCCATCAAACAAGGCTGATGGCGACTGAATCAAACAGTCAAAGCATCACTCCACCAAGCGGGTGGACGGCACCAGAGTAGTCCGCCAACAGAGTAGTCCGCCACCAGAGTAGTCCGCTCAGTCCTCTGAGCGGTTCTCAAAGAATCGGTTTCCCCAACCATCCGGTTTCCCCAGCGCCCTTTTCCAACATTTTTGGAATGCCCCGATCCTACTTCCCAGGACGGCACGCCTCCGCAAAAAAAAAAGCCGATGCTCTGAAAACCGCTCAGAGGACTGAGCGGACTACTCTTCGCGGACTACAAGTGCGGACCACTCTTTGCGAGAAGAAGGTTTACGGCCAAAATGAAAACCGCCTAAGATGCGTCCCGAATGCATCCAAGAACCCTACCTGCTCAGCCGCTGCTTTCCGCACTCGCCCTCGTAGTCGCTGTCGTCGGCCTCCAGCTTCTCCTTCCCGCACACGCGGTCAGCGCCCAGGGAGAAGTCGCGCGCTGGGCGGACCCCGGCCTTCCGGTCAAATCAAGTCTCGAACTGTGGCTGGACGCCACCCGTGAGAACGAAGCCCGGGAAGCGCATTACATGAACCGTCTGGCCAACGGCGACGCCGCCGAAATCTGGCATGACTCCTCCGGCCGCGAACGCCACCTGGTGCAGTGGACCCGCGCGGCAAGGCCGGACTGGCAGTCCGGAGCCTTGGAGTTTGATGGAAATGATTACCTGGCCGCCCTGCTGACTCCCGGATTGTCATTGAAGGATGCCACCATATTCGTGGTCACCTCCGTCCCCACGCCTGCGGGGGATTTTCCCGCTCTGCTCAGCTCCGCGCGCCGCGGCGAAGCGGATTACACCAGCGGCATCTGCCTGGACTTCGGTCGCAAAGCCGCCGGAAATAACGTAATCGATTATCTGAACATCGAGGGCGCCGGGCAATTGCGGGAAACCAACACTATCGTCTCCCCGGTCCCCTCCACCGTGGGGCATTTGTTCGCGATTTCCCTGGCTCCCAACCTAACCACTGTCCGCATTGACGGCCAAACCCAAGGCCAGCGGAAACGGACCGATGTCGCCCTCTCCATGGACCGGCTGGCCGTCGGGGCGCGGTTTGTGGAGCCGGAAATGCGGCATTTCCTAACGGGTCGAATCGCGGAGGTTCTGGTCTTCTCCCGCAAGCTGGATGAAAGCGAGCAAAACCTGATCGAATCCTACCTGCAGAAAAAACACGCGGACTTCCTCCTGCGATCCCCGACCGATCAATTGCCCGATCCCGGAAAAAACGGACCTGTGGTGCAAATGCTGGTGCCGGGTTTCGAGGTCCATGAACTGCCGGTCCAAATCACCAACCTGAACAACATCGAATACGCTCCCGACGGCCGCCTTTTCGCGGGCGGCTACGATGGCAGGTTCCATCTTCTGAGAGACCGGGACGGGGATGGGATCGAGGAGGATCTGACCACATTTTCCAAGGAAACGACAGACGACTATCCACTCGGCATGGTGGTGAAAAATGGCATGCCCCACGCGATCCTATCCAATGCCATTGTGCGCTTCCGCGACACGGACGACGACGGAATCCCTGACAAAAAGGAAATCGTCGCCCAGGGGTGGGATGACCCTGCGCTGCAAAACAGCCCGCTTCTCATGCATCGCCGCGTGGACAGCGCCATGGCTCTGGCCGCCGGTCCGGATGACGATTGGTATATCACCATGGGCAGCGCGAATCCCGGAAATGGTTATTGGCAGCATGCCGAAGGGGATGCGTTCGACACCAAAACCTCCAAAACCGGCACCGCTTTATACTCTCCTGACAAAAGGCGCGGATGCCTCCTGCGGATCGACCGCGATGGAAAAGTCGAGCAGCTCAACAGCGGCCTGCGCTACATCATGTCATTGCAATGGGACCAGTCCGGCGAGCTCTTCGGCACCGACCAGGAGGGCGCGACCTGGCTTCCAAATGGGAATCCCTACGACGAACTTCTGCATCTGCAAAAAGGCCGCCACTACGGGTTTCCGCCCTGGCACCCACGGCTGCTGCCTGGCGTCGTGGATGAACCGAGTGTCTGGGACTACGCGCCGCAGCATCAAAGCGCCTGCGGATTCCGTTTCAACGGCCCCTCCAAAGACCGCGCGGTTTTTGGCCCGGAATTCTGGGCGCACGACGCCATCGTCACCGGGGAATCGCGCGGGAAACTGTGGCGCACCAAAGTGGTCAGGACACCTGCCGGCTATGTGGCCATGAATCAGCTCATCGCCTGCCTGGGCATGCTGGTGACGGACTGCGCCATCTCGCCGAAAGGTGAACTTGTTATTTGTTGCCACTCCGGGGAGCCGGATTGGGGCAGCGGGCCCAATGGTCAGGGAAAGATTTTTAAAATCCGTTATACAAATCCGAAAGCCCCCGTGCCCGTGCTGACCTGGCCCGCCAGCGAAACGGAATGCGTGGTCGCTTTCGATCAACCGTTGGCCGCCGCGGACATTACTTTATCGCCGGAGAAACCAACGATGGTGGCCGGAAAATTTGTCGAAGCCGGAGACCACTATGAAGCCATGCGGCCAGGTTATGCGGTGGTGAAGGCACAGCAGCAGGAGCGCAGGGATCCGGTTGGCGTGCAGCAGTCCACTCCCAGCCCTGACCGCCGAAACTTGATAGTCAAGACCGCCCCTCGCCTGACCGCGGTGAACTATTCCATCAGCAGCCAAAACCCGAAGGCGGCATTCGAGGTCGCGCATGATCTGTCCGGCATTCTCTGTGACTGGACCCCAAAAACCGCGGACGCCGGCAAAAACCCAGGCACCCGTTTGTGGCTGCCGCACGCGGATTTCACGGCCTCACGCGGATTCACCCGGGGCAGCGCGGCGCATGACTTGTTCTGGCATCAAGTCACCCTGCCGGGGACCCTCCAGCTCCAGGGGCAGCTGGATCTTTCGAATATCCTGACACCTGTCACCCAGCCCGGCTCGACCCTGGATTACACGCCTGACACGGACGAGGTCACGGTGGTTTTCCAATCCAACGCCCCACTCGCCCTCGCGGCTGCGGGTGCGAAAATCGGGCAGACGGATCCCAATGGCGCCCGCCTGACCCTTATTTCATCAGCCTCCAGCCCATGGCTGTCCTTTACCCTGACCCTGACAACTCCCGCAGATTCCCTGGATGTTTCCTATCACACGTCCCGCGATCCCCGGCCGCGGGCGCTGCCTGTTAGGCGGTTTCTGGTGCCCTTCGCAAAGCCCGCCGAGCCCTCACAAAAAGTCGCCGCCGCGCCGGAGATTGCCGGTGGGGATTGGAAAGCCGGGCACGCTCTTTTCCATGGCAAAGCCTCCTGCTCCGCCTGCCACCGGATCCAGGGCGAGGGAAACCGCGTGGGGCCGGATCTGGACAATCTGATCCATCGCGATCACGCCAGTGTGCTAACGGATATTTCGGATCCCGGCGCCACCATCAATCCCGACGCTGTGGCCTACACCATCACCCTCCGCGACGGCACCTCGGTCACCGGCACCCGCCTGCGCGACACTCCGGAGGAGCTGGATATCGCCCAACCCGGCGGCGCGGTGAATCATGTGAGGAAGGATCAGATTCTGAAGTCCGAACCCCTGACGGTGTCTCTGATGCCTCCCGGTCTGGACAAATTGCTAACGCCCGCGGAGCGGAAGGATTTGATGACATACTTGTTATCTCGACCGCTGGAAAAATCGCCCGGGAAATAAAACCGTAAGGCCAGGCGGCCGCCACACGGGACCGATTCGGGGGCGATTCGCTGAATTCATAGGAACAGTTCCGGCATTGACTTCCCGGTCTGGTTTGTTGTTGGGTCGCCGCCAACAACCACCGTCATGCACAGCCTATCCGATCTCGCCAAGGACCTGAACCGCGCCGTCGTTTATGTGTCAGGACTCCAGCGGCGCTTTGAACTGCCGGTGATTGAAGGTATGGGCTACAGCGCCGCGTATCTGGCATTCCTCCGGACCTTGGTCACGCTGCGGATTCTGAATGTCCCGGAGGAGGTTTTGTTGGAGCTTTGGAAGCTCGAGAAAAAACTTCTCCTGCTGCTCAACGTGGACCGCCATTCATCCGCGACCTGGTTCCTCGATTCCTGCGGTTCCCTGGCCCGGCGGCGGCATCGGCTTTTGCTGACAAACTATGATCTCGGGTTGCCGGTGCGCTCGGACAGCCTCCAGCCGGATTTGTTATTCAGTCCGTCCGGTCCTGAACTTTTTCAAGGTGCCGAAATGGGGGAGGACGCGCTGAGAGTGCTGAGGGACTATCAAGAGAGGGAATCCGGAATCCGGTCGAAAGTTGCAATGGAGCGGAATGAGGTCAGGCGGGCTTTGCATTGGGCATCCCAATGGAGCCGGGAGCCGTCGCCAGCCGGTGCTCCGCAGGGGTCGGTTCCATTCCGCATGGAGTAGGCCTATGGCTGCGCATGGCCTAATGTCGATTGTTAGCGTGGAGGGAAAGAATCAATCGTATCCGAGATCCCTGACTATTTCCCGCAGCCCCTGCAGGGACGGACCGATCCATTTTTCGTATTTCCGCCATCGCCCGATGGCTTTGGTGTGAACGGGCTCGCGCACGGCCGCGTAGGTTGGGGATTGAATGATGCGGACTCCGGGTGGGGAAGGGGTGTCGGTCCCGACCTTGGGATCCAGCGCTTTTTCAGCCGATGCCGGCGACTTTGAAAGGTCATGCGCCTCCAGATTCAAAAACGCCAAGGCGCGGCTAACCGTTTCCTGGTAGTCCGGCATCGCGGTTTCATAACAAACGGTGTGGTGCGCGTGGTCCGGAAGTTTTTTCTTCAAATCCCGCCATAGACCCAGCCGCAGGGCGATCATGGCACTGGCGGCTTCAGGGGTGCGATAGCTCCACGACGTATGATTTGGAGGCAGGGCCTGGGCGAACATCGAGACCAGGATGTCGCGGGGATCGCGTTGCATGATGACGAGGCGGACCCCGGGCAAAAGGCGGAGACACGCCGGCAGGAGTTGCAGGAGGTCGGGATTTTTATCCAACAAAACCTCCGGTCGAGGGCGGTCTCCCAAGGCCAGCGACATCAGACCGGAATACTCGGATTGCCAGTGGGCCATTTCCGCGGAGGTCAGGCCCTCGAGTCGGCTGCCGGGATCCATCGCGGCCGGACCGTGCTGGAAAAGCGGGCGGTAAACGCCGGAGGTAAAAATGGTGCTTTCCTCGACGGATTCCAACTTCGGATGCGCCTCCAGCGATTGCTCCAGCAAGGTGGTGCCGCTGCGCGGATGACCTGTCAGGATAGCGGGTTGCGGGTTGGGGAAATGGTTATGCTCCACAGCCGCGTCCGTGGTCCAGGCTTGCAACTGGCGGGCGGTGACAGAGTCGTGCAGGCTTTGGACCTGTTTCCAGACATGCCCGGCCTGGAGTCGGTAAAGATTCCAATCCGCGCCTGGCGGATAATGGAGCCGGGCGGTGATCCAGGCTTTCCAGGCTGATTCATAATTTCCCAGGGCATCCTCAATGTGGCCGAGCTCGAACCAGGCGCGGCACGTTTCCCAGTGGGGTCTGGCACCTGCGCGGGTGAGCGGCGCCAGGCAGGCGCGTGCCTCCTCCACGCGGCCCATGCGGCGCAGCAGGGCGGCTCGTTGGCGTTGCGCGGGGATGGATGCCGGGTGGGAGTCCAGGATGGATTCCGTCAGGACCAGAGCCTGTCCACCCTGCCCCAGGCGCTCCGCGCACTCTGCCAGGATAAGCCGGGCATCCAACAGCGCCGGGCCGGAAGCTGGCCGATCCGGAACCATGCCGGCGAATGTGGAGGCGTGGGCAAATTGATATTCCTGCCGCCATAACAGCGCGATCCTGACAAGATCGGCCGGACTGCAACGCCCCGCCGCCGCGTGGCAAAGGGCCAGGGCCGGTGCGTGGTCGTAAAGCTGGCAAAGCCGGCCCGTGATTTCCAGAACCGCCGGGATGGGCCCGCCGGCGGAGGTCAATTGCTGCGCCAGCCCGCGGAAATGCCGCAGCGCGTCCAAGGCATGGCCCTGGTCCTGAAGCCTCAGGGCAGTTTGATAGTCAGGTATGAAATTTGAATTCGCCATGGCCGCGCGCTGAACCCTGCACATTCCCATCGCACCATGAATACGCAACGGAACGGGCACCCCGCCGGGCCAATGGCCGCGGGGGAAATAGCTAGTATTCCTTCACCCGGAAGAAAAGTTTCCCCGCCCCGGCGACCGGCGCGGGGAAGGTGCGGGTGATCGAACCGCCGGTCCCGGCAATGCCCAACTCACCGGCGACGGGTTCCAGGGAGTTGGTTAGGGTAGCGCTCCAAAGCACCGCGTAGTTTTTCCCAGTGGCCGCGGTCCATGTCAGGCTGATGTCGCCGGTGGTGGCATCGCGGGCGATGCCGGTGATTTTGAAATCCGGAGTCGGTGCGGTGGAGGGCACTGAAATTTGCAGGCCGCCGATTCCGAAGTTCCGCTGGGCATTGATGGAAGCGACCGTTAGGACCACATTGCCCGAGGCGTCGGGAATGATATCGGAAAACACCGCCCAGGTGGCCGCATTCAGGCTGCTGTCCCACATCTGGATGACTTTTTCCTCCGTCCCCAAAATGAATTTCACGGGATCCCCGGCGGCGATGGCGGCGATTTCGTAAGTGACGGCGGGATCCAGATTTTGGATAGTGACCGTCGGCTGCGCGCCGCCCGTGGCAAAGAATCCGTCGCCGTTAGGACCGCTCGTGAAGCCACCGCCACTGTCCCGGCCGTTGGTGTAGTTGGTGTAGTTATAGCCAAATCCGCTCCACACCAAAGTCAGCGGGCTGGGCGCGCCGGTGGAGTCCACCAAGGTCTGCGGGACGCCTTCGAACACCGATTGCGGTTCCATGCCTTCCGCGCCGTTCCACACGTCATTCACCGTGGAAAAACCATCCGCGAATGCCACCGAGGCAGCGGTGGAGGGGTCGCGGGTGAGGTTGCCGTCAAAGGTGATAGGACTTGTCAGGGCTGCCAGTCCGTTCACGTCGCCGTTGAAGTCATAGTTCACCAGCCGGCCTGGAACGGTGCGTCGGAGCGAGGAGTTAGGGTCCTTGGGATTGGTGCCGGCCAGGATTTCCTCGGGATCGGTGAAGCCATCGCCATCCGTGTCGCGTTTGTTGGGATCGCTGCCCTGGGCGGCGTCCAGATTTTCGTCAATGTCAGGCAGGGAATCGCCATCGCTGTCGCGCTTCAGCGGGCTGGTGCCGGTGTTGGTGGGGCCCACCCAGATTTTGGTGTTGGTCTCCACATTGTCCGGAAGTCCATCGGTATCCGTGTCAGGATTCCGGGGATCGGTGTTGTTGGTGTATTCTGTTATATTAGGCAGAGTGTCCCCGTCGGGATCTGTCAGGGCGCTGACGATGGGCGAGCCGTCGGCGGGATTGCCGCTGTCGAACCCGTTCAAATCCTCCCAGGTGTCGGGCAGTCCATCATTGTCCGCGTCCAAGGCCGAGCCGACTGCGGTGAGTTGAAATCCGCCGACGCCGAAGTTGTTGGTGCCGTTGGTGGAAACGGTCAGGGTTATTTTGCCGGAACCGTCCGGGACGACGCCGGGGAACAGGCACCAGTTGGAGGGATTGTTCACGCTGCCCCACTCGCCGGTGGCCAGGGTGGTGCCCGCGATGGAAAAGCTGACAGGATCGCTCCCGCCGCCGATGGCCACAAAATCGTAAGTGCGCGTGGCGTCCAGCCCGCCGACTATGACAGTGCCCGAGCGTGCGGCCCCAGCGCCGAATAACAAGTGACCGTCGCCGTTAGGGCCGTCCGTGCGTTCAAGCAGGGCGCTGCCGTCGCGGCCATTCAAATAGTTCGTGTAGGTGCCGTCGAATCCGCTCCACGAAACCGTCGCCGCCGTGGCCGCGCCGGAGGAATCGAGCAGGGGCTGATTGGTTTGATTGATCTGATTGAAACCGTTCCAGAAATCGTTAAGCGCGGCGTCCGCGTCCTCCAGGGCGATCGAAGCGGCGGTGGTCGCATTCTCAGCCAGGTTGCCGTCAAAGGTGATAGGATTCGTGCTTCCTCCCGCGCCCCCCGAGCCGTTGAAATCCACGTTGATCAGCGTGCCGGGAACGGTGGTGACCGCCGGAGCCAGGCTCCGCATGGCCAGGTAAAAAGCGGGCAGAATGCAGGACCGCGCGGAGGGGAGGAATTGCTTTTTCATAACAAAGGGTCGCCGGGGCCGACAGTTGGACGGTGGAAAAATGGTCCGCGGAAAGTGGTGCGGACCCCTCCTTGAAATAGCACACGATATGCCATCGCCGGTGCCATGTCCTCTACTCTTCCAACCGGAGCCGGTAGGAAATCCCTTGGCAGGATCCTCAGAGCCAAGGAGTAAACAATTCCGGAATCAGGTCCGCGTAGCGCTCCCAACGTCCGATGGAGCGGGTATGAACCGGGGCCCGGACGTCCGCATAAGTAGGGGAGGCGACCCGATGACCGGGCCGGGCCGCCTGGTAATTTTCCTGAAGTGGATCCCACTCCAGTCCCATGAAGGCCGTGGCCGCGCGGGCGTTGGGAGCGAAATCCGTGCAGAGCGATTCGTAGGAAACCTCCATCCACCCGCCGTCCGGGCCAAGGCAGTCGCGAAGGTGTTCCCAACCCTCCAACATTTCCTGGCAATCCGCGGCGAGCGTGTCCGGACGCAGCCAGGCGATGTTGGAAAAATCCGGAAGGACCGACTGTTGATAGCAACTCAGCGCGATGTCCCGGGGATCCCTCCGCGCTGTGAGATAACGTATTTCCGGAAAGACCGCGGGGAAGAAAACCGCGGAATCGGTGAGGCTGGGATTCTTGTCCAGAATGACTGAGCGTGAGTCCAGCGGATGGAGGGTGGAAATGCGGCGTCGGTAATCGCGGCGCGTGGCGGAGAGCTGGGCGGGCGTGGCGATTTGGAGCGCGGCGACTTCATCCCGGCCGGCGGCGTGCCGGAAAATGCCAGCCTGCAAGGCGGTCGGCAGGGCGTTTTGCTCATCCAAATCCACCACGCGCGGATGGGCCGCCAGCACTTGTTCAAGCAGCGTGGTGCCGCTGCGCGGATGGCCGATCAGAACCGTTAGGGGTGCCGGGGCGGGCTCCGCGCGGCGGGCGCGCCACTCCGCCACCAAGGCGGGCGTGATGGCCTGGCGGAGGCGTTGGCGGCGGGCGCGGAGCAGCGCGTGTTGGGCGCGGCAGGCGGCGATTTCCCGGACATAAGATTCTTCGAGGCACAGCTTGGCATCCTTCCATGCCTTGGCGGCGGTGGGGGCGTTGTCCGCGCGGTCGTGGAGCGAACCCAATTGATACAGCGCGCGGTGGCGGAAATCGGCGGGGACGGCGGGATTTGTCAGGGGCAGGAGAAAACCTAACGCCTTGTCCGTCTCTCCCCGGCGCGCCGCGATGCGGGCCGCGATGAGCTGTGTGCCGGCATCGCGGGGGGCGGCGGCGAGGGCTTGATCCAACCAATCGTTGGCCTCCGGCAGGTTGTTATTCCGCTCCGCCAATCTTGCCAGGGCGGCGAGGGATTCGGGCCGGTGCGGGGTGTCGAGAAGCCGTATCCAGGCCTGGCGTGCCTCCAGGGCATTCCCCAAAAGTGTCAGGGCCTCCGCGGCCGTGTGCGCATGAGCCGTGTGGGGAGGTTGGAGTTTCAGCAGTTGCCGTGCGGCCTGCCTGGCGATATCACCCTCGCTGGTGCGCAGGGCGAATTGAACAAGATCTGTGAGGATGGCGGCGGAAGTCGGAGCTTTCGAGGCGGCTTTGCGCAGCGCTTCGAAGGCGGCGGCTTCATCCTGACTGGAGGCGAAATCCGCCAGGGCCGCGCGGCGTAGGTTTTCGGCTTTCAGCCATGCGGCGGGATCGGGTTTCATGGGGCGCGGCTTCCCCTGTGGGCTTACCTGCGGCGGTGGGCAAGCGGGATGACTTCAGCCTTGGATGCCGGACCGCCGTCTCCGACGGATCAGACCGGTGGCCAGCGCGAGGCCCGCCAGACCGGCAGCGCCCGGTTCCGGAACGGGCGTGAAGGTGTAGGTCACGAAGGGGCGGG
>JAQGPD010000013.1 GCA_028293305.1 Verrucomicrobiales bacterium
GTCCGCACAGTCCTCTGTGCGGCAGCCGAGCATCCCGCAAAGCATCCGCAGAGCATCCGCAGAGCATCCGCAGAGCATCCGCAAAGCCCATCCCCCGCGCGCCACCGGCTCTCCGCTGTCCAGGCCAACCCTTGGGCAGCCACGGCTAGAGCATTTTCTATTTAGTTTGTCGCATAATTGGCATGCCGGAGGAAGTTGGCGCAGTGGTCCGGGGTGAATGATTCCAATGCGTCTGCGGTGGCAGATTCGAGCCCTTCGTAGGAGCGCTGTGCCGCCTGCCGCAGAAAGGCTTTGAGCTTGGCAAAGGCCATTTCGATGGGATTGAGATCCGGACTGTAGGCCGGCAGGTAAAGCAGCCGGGCTCCGCGGGCCTCAATAGCCTGGGCCACCCCGGCAACCTTATGGCTGGAGAGATTGTCGCAGATCACGATATCCCCCGGCCTCAGCTCCGGTGCCAGAAATTGTGTGACCCAGGCCAGGAAGGCCGGTCCGTTCATGGGGCCGTCCAGCACACAGGGGGCGCAGAGCCGGTCGTGACGCAGGGCAACCACCAACGTTGCCGTGTGCCAATGACCATGCGGCACGGCGCAGCTGCATCGTTCCCCCCGGCGGGCACGCCCATGGAGCCGGGTCATTTTGGTGTTGAGGCCTGTTTCATCAAGGAAAACGAGGTGGTGTCCCGACCACCCGGCCTGCTGCGCCCGCCAATGCGCGCGGGCTTCCTGTAAATCAGGTCTGTTTTGCTCGGCGGCGTGCAGCGTTTTTTTTAAAGGTCAGGCCCAACTTTTCCAGACGATGCCACAGGGCGGTGGTGCCAATGGAAATGGCCAGTTCCGCAAACAACCGGCTCCGCAACTCCGCCAGAGTCAAGTCCGGCGCCTCATCGATCCACTGCAGCAGCTGTCCGTCGTGATCCTCCAACCTGGAGCGGCGGTATCCACCCCGCGCTTTAGCCTCGAGCGTGCCGTCCTGGTTGAGGCGTTTCCAGTAGCGTTCCACGCTGCGTTTGGAGAGGCCAAAGATACGGGAGAGTTCATCGGCGCTTTGCCCGCGCTGGCGGCCGGCCACCAAGCGTTCACGCAGATCCATGCTGTAGCTTTTCATCCCCAATCATAACACAATCCCGGGAAAATGCGACAGATTAAATAGAAAGTGCTCTAGTATAAGATGCCACCCATGATTTGAAGGCCTGGCAGCCCGGCCGACCCCCACCCGGGCCATTTCATAACTTCCCGGCAAGGATGCCGGTGCGGAACGTTCGGGCCAGACCAAACCAAAGATCCCGCACTGGCGGGGTCCATTTGACAAGGCCCGGGCCCGGGCCCGGCTGATCCGCCGGGTCCCGGATGCCCTGCGCGGGCGGATTAATTGAAGGACTTCATTTTGTGTTGGAGGTCGGCGCGTTCGCTGCGGAGGCGTTGGACGCGGCCGGCCAGGGCGGCCATTTTCTGACTGGATTCCTTTTTGAGGGTTGCGTAGTTTTTGCCGGCAACGGGAGAGATGGCGTTCCCTTTGAACATGTCCAGTTTTCTGAGATTGGCGCGCTCGGCTTCCAGCGATACCAAGGCTTTGGTGAGCTGGGCGTCGACGACGGCGAGACTTTTGGTCAGACCCGACATGGTGGTGGTGTCGAGGTTCCCCAGGCCCAGTTCCTTGGCGGTTTCGTCGGCGGCGGCTTTTTCCTCGGTTTCGCGGGTGGCTTGTTTGAGGACGGCGTTGCCTTCGCGGTCGATTTGCATGGCGGCGGGAGGCTCCGGTTTCCAATTCAGCCCGAGGCGGGATTTCAGCTCGGCCGGCAATTTGTCAGCGGGCATTTTGACGAGGCCGTTGGCGTGCTCCACGGAAACGGTGTTTTCGTCAGGCACGCCGCGCACGGCGAAGCTTTCGAGTTGCGTGCCGTCGGGAAGTGCGAGGGTGTAGACCGGCTTTTTGAATTCGTTATCCCGGACTTGTTTGACGGCGTCATACCGGGCGGATTCCACGGAGGGCCATTCGGCGACGATGGCCTCGATTTTTTTCTGCTCGGCTCCGATGTTGGCGACGCTGGCGTTGTGTTTGGCTTCGAGATCGGCACCGCTTCCATTTTCGGCCTGGGCGAGTTCGATTTTGGCTTTCACCAAACCGATTTCGCGGTTCACCTCGGTGGAGCGTGTGAGGATGCCATCATATTCCTTCTGGAGTTCCTCCAGTTCTTTTTCTTTTTGGAAATGAAGTCCCGTGGCGACGGCGGCAAGGCCAAGAACCACCCAAATCATGCTTTTCAACATAGTGCTATAAAAATTTAAGGTTTGAAGGATCGGCGATCAGGGAGCGAGGTTTTGTTTCCGGTAGTCCGCGACGTCGTCCTTGAATTTTTTCAGTGAGGCCTCCAGTTCCTCGCGGTATTTGGTGACGATTTTTTCGGTCTGTCCGCTCTTCTTCGATTTCTCCTCGAATTCGATTTTTTTGGACGCCTGGTCGCTGATCTGCCGGTTGATGCCGGCGAGCTTCTGATTCAACTGCAGTAGTTCCAAGGAGGACTTGCTGGTGGATTCCTTGAGGGCCTCCACTTTTTCCTTCAGGGAGTTGATCTTTCCGGTCTGTTCGGAACACCCGGGAAGGAAGGGCAATAACATCAAAACCAGGCCAGCTGCCAACGGCGGGGGAAGAAAAAATTTCATTTGGGATGGGAAGTAAAACGGAGTGCAAGGACAATTCCGTCACTTGGATAGGACTTTTCTGCAACAATTTTTGTTCAGGCAATCCACGATTTTCATGAAAAAAAATTCAGCCATTCCGCGACACTCTGTCCCTTCCCCTGTGCCGGTTCGGCGCAGCGCGACGTGTTGCCCCTGGCCTTGACAGACGCATGAACTGCTCCGCAGGCTGATTTCCCCCGATGACGGATTCCAAAACAAGTTGGGGAACGTTTCCTGCTGAAAACAATTCCAGCAAAATAACCTGTCCAAACCGCTACGTGATCGAGCCCGCAGATATTTCCAGTCCGACCCTTGAATTGCCAAACGGGGGCGGTTACGATATACCTGTGGGCGGCCGCCTGCGGGTTGCTCTCAGACAAAACCCGCAACCCTAACTCATTCCGATGATGAACAACTTCACTCCCAGAGCCCAGCAGGTCCTCGCCCTTGCACGCAAGGAAGCGGACCGCTTCAACCATAATTATGTCGGCACCGAGCACTTGTTGCTGGGGCTCATCAAGTTGGGCCAGGGCGTCGCCGTCAATGTGCTCATGAAGATGGGCCTGGAACTGGAGAACGTGCGCATGGAAGTGGAGAAGCACGTGGGCTCCGGTCAGGAACAGAAAATGGTGGGCAACATCCCCTACACCCCACGCGTGAAAAAAGTGCTGGCGCTTGCCAGCAAGGAGGCCCGCGCTTTGAATCACAGTTATGTGGGCACGGAACACATTCTCCTCGGCCTTCTCCGCGAAGGCGAAGGCGTTGCCGCCCATGTGCTAAAGAGCCTGGAGATCGACATCGAGCGCACCCGCAATGAAATTTTGAAGGAGCTGGATCCAAACTTCACTCCCTCCGAAACCGAGGAGGAAGGCGAAGGATTCCAGGAAACCGCCGCCGGCGCTCCGGGCAACACCAAGAAGGATAGCAAGACGCCCGCCCTCAAGGCCTTCGGCCGCGACCTCACGGAACTCGCTCAAAAAGCAGAGTTGGATCCGGTGATCGGCCGTGCCGACGAAATCGAACGCGTGATCCAGATTCTCTGCCGCCGCACGAAAAACAACCCGGTGCTCATCGGTGAGGCTGGCGTGGGCAAAACCGCTATCGTTGAAGGACTTGCCCAGGAAATCGTGGCCGGAAACGTGCCGGAGATCCTGCGTGACAAAAAAGTGATCACCCTGGACCTTGCCCTCATGGTCGCCGGCACGAAATACCGCGGCCAATTTGAAGAACGCATCAAAGCGGTGATGGACGAAATCCGCCGCACGAAAAACGTGATCCTTTTTATCGACGAGCTCCACACCATCGTCGGTGCCGGTTCCGCGGAAGGCGCCATGGACGCCAGCAACATCATCAAGCCCGCCCTCAGCCGCGGTGAGATGCAATGCGTGGGCGCCACGACCCTCAACGAATACCGCAAGTATATTGAAAAGGACGCCGCCCTCGAGCGCCGCTTCCAAACGGTGAAGGTGAATGAACCCACCGAGGAGGACGCGACGAAGATCCTCATGGGCATCAAACACAAATACGAGTCCCACCACAAAGCGATCTACACGACCGAAGCCATCGAGCAGTCAGTGAAGCTCTCCGCCCGTTATCTGACCGGCCGGTTCCTGCCTGACAAAGCGATCGATATCATGGACGAAGCCGGCGCCCGCGCCCGCATCGGAGCCATGACCCGGCCGCCGGAAGTGAAGGAAATCGAGGCGCAGATCGAACGCATCCGTATTGAAAAAGAAGGCGCGATCAAGGAGCAGGACTTCGAAAAAGCCGCCGCCCTGCGCGACTCCGAACGCAATACCCGGAAGCAGTTGGAAACCGTCATGGAAACCTGGCGCGCCAGCAACGAGGAGAAAAAAGTGACCGTCGGCATTGAAGAAATCATGTCGGTCATCTCCAAATGGACTGGCGTCCCGCTGAACCGCATGGAGCAGAAGGAAACCGCCAAACTCCTCCGCATGGAGGAGGAGCTGAAAGGCCGCGTCATCGGTCAGGATCAGGCGGTTATCGCCATCAGCAAGGCCCTGCGCCGCAGCCGTGCCGACCTGAAGGACCCCCGCCGCCCGATCGGCAGCTTCCTGTTCCTCGGCCCCACCGGCGTCGGCAAAACCTTCCTCGCCCGCAACCTCGCGGAATTCATGTTCGGCGATCCGGATTCCCTCATCCAGATCGACATGTCGGAATACATGGAGAAATTCACCGCCAGCCGCCTCATCGGCAGCCCTCCCGGCTATGTCGGTTATGAAGAAGGCGGCCAGCTGAGTGAGGCGGTCCGCCGTCGGCCTTACAGCGTGGTGCTCTTTGATGAAGTGGAAAAAGCGCACCCGGACGTGATGCACCTGCTCCTCCAGGTTCTGGAGGAAGGCACCATCACGGACAGCTTCGGCCGCAAGATCGACTTCCGTAACACGATCATCATCATGACCTCGAACGTGGGTGCCGAGCTGATCAAGAAGCAAAGCATCATGGGCTTCGGTGCCATCGGCACGGACAAGCACGACTTCAACTCCATGAAGGAAAAGATCGAGGAGCAGGCCAAGAAACACTTCAAACCGGAGTTCCTCAACCGCTTGGACGACCTCATCGTGTTCCACATGCTGGAGAAGGAAGACCTCATCCACATCGTCGATCTCGAAATCAGCAAGGTCCTCAAGCGCGTCCGCGACAAGAAAATCGAGGTCGAACTCGACCAAACCGCCAAGGAGCTGCTCATCCAGGAAGGTTACGATCCCGCTTACGGAGCGCGCCCGATGCGCCGTGCCGTGGAGCGTTTCCTCGAAGATCCGTTCGCCGAGCACCTGCTGCGCGGCGACATCAAGGAAGGCGACAAAGTCAGCATCACCCGGCGTGATAACGACAAGAGCCTCAAGTTCAGCGTCAGTGAGGAAACCCCTCCACCCGCTGAGGAAGCCACTGCCGGAGTCGCCGAATAAAACCGCCGGACTGACCGGCGGAGATTCCAACACTCCGCCACCCATTCGAGAAACCCGCCATGATTCCAGTCGTGGCGGGTTTTTTCGGGCCAAAAATAAAAGTGATCTTGTTGCCTTGGCTGGGAGCCGATGAAGATCTGCCCGTCGGCTCCGGTGGGAAATCCCCCTACTTTCAATCACATGTCTTCTTGCACCCGCGCCGAACGGATCGCAAGTAGTGGCTAAATCCATGCAGTTGAAAGCCTTATGAAAAAAGTCGCGGTGGTTCGGGCAGGTGGTCCGGGAGCGTTTCCGGCCATGACGGAGGCTGCGGCCCTTCTGGCTTTTCCCCAAGGCGAATGGATGGAGGTCCCGGGACTGGAGTCCCTGCCCCCGCCGGAAGCGCCGCCGGGATTGGGCATTCTGCTGATCGATGACACCGCGGACGCCAGCGGAACCCCCACCGCCGTTTCCGCCTATCAAAATCTCAGGGACGCCGACGGACTTCCCTGCTGGATTGCCGTGAAATTCGGCTCCGCGCCCGATGCCATTCCCGCCGCCGACTGGTCCACCGGGCAGCTGTCCCACTTTTTGAAAGCGACCCTCGACCGGCTCACCGACCAACGGGAAGTCGCCCGGCTCCGCGGCGAAATGCTGACAGTCGCCCGCCGGATCAGTCATGATCTTCGCACCGCCCTGGGTGGAATTTTGTCCACTGTGGACGTCCTCGCGGAAACGGTGCCCGCCAGCCGCAGCGTCACCGGACCGCTTTTCGCCTCGGTGGATGAAATGACGCATTTGATTTCCCGCACCGGCTTTTTGCTGAAAGCCATCGCCATGCCCCTGCCCGCCGCTCCGGTGAAAATGGCCAGCGCCGTCGCCACTGCCCAGAGCCGCCTGGAGTCATTGGCCGCCCGGCAGGGCGCGATGATCACCCTGCCCGACGCCTGGCCGGAAGTGCTGGGATTGACGGCTTGGGCCGAAACCATCTGGTGGAATCTTCTGCACAATGCGCTGCGTTTTTCCCCAGCGCCGGTCCGGCTCATTTTTGCTTGGGAACGGCTGCCGGGCCTGGTGAAATTCTCGGTCCGCCCTCAGGATTCCACCACTTCCGCCACGCCGCCCATGCATGGAATCCGACCGTTCCATCAGCTCCACGATCCCAACGCCGGCAAGGGATTGGGCCTGGCGATTGTCCGCAGACTAGCCGAACTTCAGGGCGGCACCAGCGGCTTCGAACCCGATGGGCAAGGTGGCGGTTATTTCTATTTCACCCTGCCTGAAGCACCCGCCCCAAGATGAGCGCGGCGGGGGGATTCCGCTTACAATCCGAATGGCAGATTGCGGACGGGGCCTGTGCGGGCGTGGTAAACTGCGGCAGGTCGGGGGATCTTTTTTCCGCATTTTCGGGAAAAAACGTGAAGGCAGGGTTTTTGCAAAAGAGAAGTCACCGCCCAGCGGAATCCACAACCCAATCCCTCCATCCTATCATGAACTCCCTGCAAAAACTATTCGAAGACCAGCTCGCCGATATCTATTACGCCGAAAAACAAATCGTCAAAGCCCTGCCGAAAATGGCCAAAGCTGCCCAGCACGAGGACCTGAAAAACGCCATCACGAAGCACGTCGGCGAAACCAAGGAGCACATCACCCGCATTGAGGAAGCCTTCGAATCCATCGGCAAAAAACCCAAGGCGAAAAAGTGCGAAGCCATCGTGGGCTTGCTCACGGAAGGCACCGAAATCATGGAAAGTTATGCCGGCACCGCAGGCATCGATGCCGCCGTGATCTGCGCCGGCCAGAAAGTCGAGCACTATGAAATCGCGACCTACGGTTGCCTCGTGACCTGGGCGAAACTCCTCGGTCACAAAAAAGCCGCTTCTCTTCTCGGAAAAACCCTTGGCGAGGAAGAGCTTACGGATGAAGGACTCTCCACCATCGCGGAGTCCGCCTGCAATGTCGAAGCGGAAGCCGCCGCCTGAACCCCGCCTGCCCCACGGACGCCCCGCCGCTTTTCACAGCCGCGCCCGAAACCCACTGTCATGAAATTCAAACTCTCCAGCGAGCTGGAATACACCCTCACGCAACCCGTTACTTTCCTGCTCAGTGTCAGGGCGCGGCTGTCCGCCACTCAACGGATCCTGTCCGAAGAATTCACGATCAATGCTCCGGTGGAGCACGTCATGGTGCGCTGCGCCGCGACCGGAACGCGTTTCGACCGGGTGCACGCGGCCAATGCGGGCAACATCACTATCCGTTATCAGGCGGAAGTGGAAGTGCTTTCGGAAAGATTGAATGCCGGGGAAGTCGTCGAAACCGGTCCGGAAACCTTTGATCTGGATGTGCTGCCCTATCTTTACCCTAGCCGCTATTGCCAATCTGACCGCATCGGCCGCCTCAGCTATGATCTGGTGTCCCATCTGAAGACCCAGGAGGAGCAGGTGCGCGCCATCGTGGAATGGATAGGAACCCGGGTGAGTTATGTCAGCGGCTCCACCAACGCCAACACCTCCGCCACGGACACGCTGGTGGAACGCGCCGGAGTCTGCCGCGATTACGCGCATCTTGGGATCGCGCTCTGCCGGTCGATGAATATTCCTGCAAGGTATTTCACCGGCTATGCCCACGACCTGAATCCGCCGGATTTTCACGCTTGTTTTGAAACGTGGATCGGCGGCCGATGGCTGTTCTGGGACGCCACCGGCTTGGCCTCCCCGGACGGAGTGGTGCGCATCGGAACCGGGCGGGATGCCTCGGACTGCTCGGTCTGCACGTCCTTCGGCCCCCTGCAATTACAGCGTCAGGAGGTTCACTGTCAGGTGCTTGACCTTGGTTACCGCAAACGCACCCCTGAGGAATTGTTGAAGGAAACCTACTGTCTGGACGGCGCCGGACCGGCCTCCGCTTAAGTCTTCATGCCCCGCCTGGAAATCCATCACCGCACGGTTTACCGCTACACCGCACCGGTGAAATTCGGGCTGCACCGTCTGGTCCTGCGTCCCCGGGAAGGCCACCGCACCACGGTCAGAAATCATCGCCTGACCCTGACCCCTTCCGCGCATTTGACGTGGATGACCGACATTTTCGGCAACCATATTGCCTTGGCGGCCATTGATGGGGAAGCCGAGGAACTCATTGTGGACAACTCCATCGACTTGGACATCCTCGACGAAATTCCGGATCCTGGCGCGGTGAAAAACGGGCCTCTTTCCGCCGTCACCCTGCCTTCCACCTGGCTGCAATATGAGGCCGGGGTCGCCGCGGCCTATGCCGTGTCATCCTATCCTGACGAAACGGATATTGTCAGGGAATGGACCTTGTCACAAATCAAAGCGGGCGACCGGCCCGCACGCGATGTCATGAAGGAGCTGAACGGATTGATCCACCGCACGATCCGTTATCGGCGTCGTGAGGAATCCGGCGTGCAGACCCCGGCCTCCACGCTGACCCTCGGCACCGGGTCCTGCCGGGACATGGCCACTCTCGCCCTAGAGGCGGCACGCACCCTGGGGCTGGCGGCGCGGTTTGTGAGTGGGTATGTGGAAAGCTCCATCTCCGCCGCCGGTCTGGGCTCCACGCATGCCTGGGTGGAGGTCTACCTGCCCGACTGCGGCTGGCGGGCCTTTGACCCCACCAGCGGAAAAGCCGCCGACGTGCGTCATATCCCCTTGGGCGTCAGCAGCCATCCCCGCGGCGTGATGCCCATCAGCGGCAGCTTCGACAACCGCACCGGACGCTTCCTCGGCATGACGGTCACCCTCAGCATCCTCCCGCGGGAATCGAAAGACCCCGCCTTCAGCTCCATTTCCTAGCGCATTTTCAGATCATAGCTCCCGTCCCCCATCCGGTCCTCTCCACCGCGCCGGCCCGGGTGCGGCCTCGCTTTTCCAATCTTTCCACCAACCGGCCGCCCTCCTCCCATGAGTTCCCCCCCCACCACCATCGCCCCATCCACCCGCCCTCCCCGATCCTCCTCAGGAAGGCGCGGGCCCCTGGCCGGATTGCTAACGGCGGTGCTTCTTATTGCGGTGTTTTATTTTGGGAAACCAGTGCTTATGCCGCTGGCCCTGTCATTGCTCCTGGCATTTTTACTGAGTCCTGTCGTCAACCTCTTTCATCGCTGGCGTCTGCCCCGCGCGGTGGCGGTCTTATTGGTCACTTTGTTTGTATTCACCTTGCTGGGCGTGATGGGTTGGGTCATCGGACGGGAGTTTTCATCCCTGGCCGCCAGTCTTCCGAATTACAAGGATAACATCCGCAGCCGTATCGTTAGCTTCCAGCGCACCAATCAAGGCGGTGTCATGGACAAGCTCCAGGACATCCGCACCACCATCGAGGAAACCACCGCGAACCCTCCCCCGCCGGAAGCCGATCCCAACAACCCCGCCGCCCCCAATCCTGACGGCACCCCGGCCACCAATCCCGATGGCTCGCCCGCAACCGCGGCCACGACGGATAAAAAACGGACATCGGGCTCACTTTCGGCGCCAACACCGCCACCCGCCACCACCGCCACCTCGAAAGCCCCACCGGCCAAAGAGTCCTCCTTATCAACCACTTCCACCGCGACGAAAAAGCCGGAACCCACGGCGGACCGCCCCATCCCTTCCCAGGAACCTGAGCAGCAGTCCAGCATCCTGGGCGGGGCGCTGGGCACGGTCGGGGAGGTGCTGGGCAATGCCGCCACCGTGATTGTTTTTGTTATTTTCATGCTGCTGCGCCAGCAGGAATTGAGAAACCGTGTCATGCGTCTGGCTGGTTTCCGGCATGTCACCGTGGTCACCCGCACCATGGATGAAACCGGGGAGCGGGTGGGCCGCTATCTGCTCATGCAGGCACTCATCAACGGCATGTATGGAACAGTGCTGGCCATAGGACTTTATTTTATCGGATTGCCCTATGTGGTGCTTTTCGGCGTGCTGGCCGCCTTGTTCCGCTTCATTCCCTACATTGGTCCGGTGGCGGTGGCGGTGCTGCCCAGCGCGCTGAGCCTGGCAGTGTTCGACGATTGGCAGCACCCCTTGATGGTCATGGCTTTGATCGCCGGGCTGGAGCTGCTCACCAATATGATATTGGAACCCGTGCTTTATGGTCAAAGCGTCGGGGTGGCCGAGTTTCCATTGCTGGTTTCCATCGTCTTTTGGACGTGGATGTGGGGAGGTATCGGTCTGGTCATGGCCACGCCGCTGACGGTTTGTTTTGTGGTCATGGCGCGGCATATCCCGGCATTGGAATGGGTGGAGATATTGATGGGGGACAATCCGAAGGTAAAAACCTATATGGTGCTCTATCAACGTTTGCTGGCCGGGGATGAAACGGAGGCGGAGGATTATATCACCACCGAATTGAAAAAGAAGACCCCGCTGGAAGTGGTGGATGAAACCGTGCTGCCGGCCATCGCCCTGGCGAAACGTGAATACAAACAGGATCGCCTGACCGCGACGGAGGAGCAGGAAATGCATGATGCCGTGATCCGCGTCATGAGCGCCACGCTGCCCGCGCCGGAGGTGGCGGAGCCGCCTCCGGAAGGCACCGCGCCGCTCCTCCTGGGCTGGGCGCTGGGTGGGCTGGCGGACGATGCCGCTCTGCGCTGTTTCCTCCACGTCCTGCCGGCCGGCATGTCTTTTGACACCGTGCCCTCACAACGGCTCAGCAGCGAGTTTTTGACGCAGGTGGAAGCGCGGAATCCCTCCGCTGTTCTCATCAGCGCCACGCCTCCCAGCAGCCACGATACCGCCCGCGTGCAAATCCGCCGTCTGCGCCGGCAGTTTCCGAGATTGAAAATTTTTGTCGGCCGCTGGGGCGTGCCGGCGGATATCGCGAAGGCCTCCACGCTGATCGATGCCGGAGCCACGGCCGTTTATACCGGCCTCAGCGAAGCCCGGAGCGCGCTGACCGCCATTACCCGGGAAGCGGCCGCCATTGATGAAGCCCGCCCCGGTCCCCGGCCCGCGGCCTCGGCTCCGTTGGAAGCCTGAAAGACAAGCCGTCACCTGCCCCCAACGCCTGCCCCCAACGCGTAGCCACGTCCTGCGGCAGCCCACAGCGCCCCTCTCCCGGCGCAGCGCGCATCCCCGCTAACATTCAGCGAAACGTGCGCGGTGGACGTAAGGCAGGCCATATTTTCAAAAAACCACCGCCCCGACCCATGAAATGCTTTCCCAACGCATTTTCCCACTGGCATTAATGGGGCGTGGTGTTCATATTTCACTCCGGCTGCCTTCCCTGCGACGGGTTCGCAGCCACTTTTTTTCCGACCCAGCCCCCTTTCCGTTTATCCTGTCATGAGTTCAACGATTTCCGCCCGCCTCAATGTGGACCTCCTGGAAGAGAAATACCAGCATTGGCTCCGCGATCCACAGTCGGTGGACGGCACCTGGTCCGCGTTTTTTGAAGGCTTTGAATTGGGCACCGCCCAGCCCAAGGCCCCCGCCGGCGCCTCCGCTTCCTCCGCGTCCCAGGACGCCGTCCGCTCCGGCGGCATGAGCCAGCAGGAAATGGCCTTCCG
>JAQGPD010000022.1 GCA_028293305.1 Verrucomicrobiales bacterium
GCTCTTCCGATCTGGGCTTCCACCGCCACCAGCCTCGGCGGCCAATACGCGGGCCTCGGGCTCTACGTCCTCGCGGAAGTCATCATCCTCTGCCCCATGCTCATGCTCGCCTCGCGTTTCGGTGAGGGCCTGATCATGAAGGCGGGACTCATCACCATCGGCGTCTTTGTCGGTCTGACCTGGGTGGCGTTCACCTCCGGAAAGGACTTCTCGTTCATGGGCGGGTTTTTGAAAGTCGGGGGTTTCGTCGCCTTGGCCACCATCGTGGTCGGCATGATTTTCGGGTTCAATCTCGGAGTCTGGTTCACGGGTGCCATGCTCTTGCTCGTGGGCGGCATGATCCTTTATCAAACCTCCAACGTGATTCACCATTTCCACCCCAGCCAATATGTCGCGGCTTCCCTGGCGCTCTTCGCCAGCCTCGCGACCCTGTTCTGGTATGTGCTGCGTTTGATGATGTCCCTCTCCAGCCGGGACTGACCTCCAAATAACCGGGCCCCCGCCGCGCTCCTGGAGTGAGCGGCGGGGATTTCGGGATTAGAAAGCCGGAAGCCGGAAGCCGAAAGCCGGAAGCCGGAAGCCGGAAGCCTGAAGCTGAAAGCCGGAAGGAAAGGGGTTTTTTGTCATGGAAATTCCCCACCTTTTCCACCCACTCCCCTGGATGCCCCTCCGAATGCTGATCGTGTGGTGGTTCACGATTTTCGTGGCCATCGGCGACGACGCGCCGGTGGAAAAACGGGTGTCCTCCCGGACGTTTCCTTCCGTTTTCCAAGCTTGGCACGGAGCGCGCGCCGTGGACGGTGCGGACCCCGTGTCGATGCAGGCCATGCACGACCTGGTGTTCCTGCATCCCTCGATGGTCGGACTGCAATCAGAGGCAGCCTTTGAAGGCTTGGCATTCCATTTCACGCCTGCGGGCATCGCCGAAGCCAAGGCTAAACGGGCGGCGCTTCTGGCGAAAAATCCGAACCTGGTCCTGCTGGCCGAGATCCGTTATCGCGATGCCCCGAAAGGATTTATCCCGGAAGACGCGCCGTGGTGGAAGCGGGACAGCGCCAAAAATTTCATCATCGGCTGGCCGGAAGGCGGATACCGCATGCTGGATGTGGATCAGCCGGAATGGCGTGAGCAAGTGGCCCGGCGCGCCAAGGCGGTCATGGACACCGGCGTTTTTGATGGAATCATGTTGGATTGCTGGATTGACGGGGAGCCGCGCCTGCAACTCGTGCTCCGCCTCCGGGAAGCGATCGGCAACCAGGCTTTGGTCATGGTGAACTCGAATGATCTGCCCATCCCCCTCACCGGCCCTCACATCAACGGCCTTTACATGGAGTGCTGGCGGACCAAGTCTCCGGAGGATTGGAAACGTGTCTCCGAAACCCTCCGCTGGGCCGAAACGAATCTCCGCGCGCCCCGCATCAATTGCCTCGAGACCTGGTTTGAAAAATCCCGGCAGGATCTCCCTCTGATGCGTGCCGTGACCACGCTTTCGCTGACGCATTCCAACGGCTATTGCCTGTTCGCGGATCCGAACGAACTGCCCACTTCGGATCATCTTCACGATTGGTATGACTTTTGGAACAAGGGCCTGGGGCAGCCCACCGCCCCCGGTTTCCAGCGCCCCGACCAAGCGTGGGAACGTCCTTTTTCAAATGGCAATGTCGTCTATAATCCAGCGGGTAGCGCCCCCGTGACGGTGCGTTTTGACCGTCCCCGCAGAAGCCGGGCCTCGGGATTGATGGGAACAGAGCACCGCGTCGGCCCGAATGACGGGGATATTTTCCTCGACAAGTGACCGCGACCGGCTGAGGGCGGGCAGGCAAGCGCAGCCCGGAAAAGGAACTTCCCGCCGGTTTGACTAAGTTGCCTTGATATTTCCACCACGGTGCGCAAGCTCCCGCTTACGCCCGCATTCCCGGCCATGCCGTCCAAACGTCCCCCTCCACCCTCCGATTCCTCCGACGATGATCAGCTTTCGCTGGATCTGACAGGCGGCCTGCCGCCCGAACTCCCCGCCGGCGAAAGCCAGGATGCGGGTGAAAGCGAGGGCACAGACGCCGAAGCCGCCGCCGCGGGCGGCTCATCCATCGAAGCCTCGGCCGCCCCGTCCGGCCCGCGCGCGCACCCCGCCCTCGCCGCCACGTCCTTCGGCCAGGACGGCACGCCTTTGCGGCTCAACCATGTGGGGGAAATGTATGGCCACTGGTTCCTGGACTACGCCAGCTATGTCATTCTGGAACGCGCCGTCCCGCACCTGAACGACGGCTTGAAACCCGTCCAGCGCCGCATCCTCCACGCGATGGAACGCATGGACGACGGCCGCTTCAACAAAGTCGCCAACATCGTCGGGGAGACGATGAAATATCACCCGCACGGCGACTCCGCCATCACCGAGGCGCTCGTCGGTTTGGGGCAGAAGGATCTGCTCGTCGAGACCCAGGGAAACTGGGGGAACATCCTCACCGGCGATGACGCCGCCGCCGGCCGATACATCGAGGCGCGCCTATCAAAATTCGCGCTGGATGTCCTTTTCAACTCCCGGCTCACCACTTGGGCCTCGTCCTATGACGGCCGCAATCCGGAGCCCGTCAATTTCCCCGCCAAATTCCCCATCCTCCTCGCCCAGGGCGTTGAAGGCATCGCCGTGGGTCTGGCGTGCAAGATTCTTCCTCACAACTTCAACGAGTTGATAGACGCCTGCATCGAGGCCCTGCGCGGAAATCCCTTCACGCTCGTCCCCGACTTCCCCACCGGCGCCATCATGGACGCCAGTGAATACAACGACGGACTCCGCGGCGGCAAGATCCGCGTGCGCGCCCGCATCGAGGAGGTGCCCAAGAAAAAAGGCCTGCTGCGCATCACGGAAATCCCCTTCGGCACCACCAGCGGCGGGCTCATCGAGTCCATCCTCTCCGCCAACGAAAAAGGCAAAATCAAGATAGCCAAGGTCGAGGACATGACCGCGGAAAAGATCGAGATCCTCATCCATCTCGTCCCCGGCACCGAGGCCGAGGACATGCTGAAAGCGCTCTATGTATTCACGGATTGCGAAGTCTCCATCTCGCCCAACAGTGTTGTTATCCGCGATGACAAGCCAGCGTTCCTATCGGTTAGTGAGCTGCTGAAACACTCCGCCCACCAGACCAGGGACGTCCTTCGTCAGGAACTGGAGATGCGGCTGGGCGACCTTGAGGAAAAATGGCATTTCTCCTCCCTCGAAAAAATCTTCATCGAGAAACGCATCTACCGGGACATCGAGGAATGCACCACCTGGGAAGCCGTCATGGCCGCCATTTGGAAAGGCCTGAAACCCTATCTGAAACTCCTGCGCCGCGAGGTCACGGACGATGACGTGAAGGCCCTGACGGAAATCAAAATCAAACGCATTTCCAAATTCAACTCCTTCGAGGCCGACGAATTCCTGCGCGGTCTCGAGGAACAGATCGAAACCATCAAAGGCCACCTGGCGCAACTAACACGATATACCATCAATTGGTATAAGGAGATCAAAAAGAAATACGGCGCCAACCGCCAGCGCAAAACCGAGATCACCACCTTCGACCGCGTCGCCGCCAGTGCCGCCGCCGTGGCCACGGAAACGCTTTATATCCAACGCACGGAAGGCTATATCGGTTATGGCCTCAAGCGCGGCGGCGAGGTGTTATGCAAATGCTCCCGCCTGGACGACATCATCGTTTTCCTGGACGACGGCACCGTGCGCGTCAGCCGCGTCACGGAAAAAGCCTTCTTCGGCGCGAACCCGATCCACGTCGCCCTCTTCGACCGCGAAGCCGCGCCGGTTTACACCCTGGCGTATCGCGACGGCTCCCGCGGCCGGCTTTACCTCAAGCGCTTCACCATGGGCGGCGTCACACGCGACACCGTGTATGACCTCACCAAAGGAGCCAAGGGCAGCAAGGTGTTCTACTTCACCGTCCACGCCACGGAGGCGGATTCCAACACCCTCCAACTCGTCGTCCACCTCCAGCCCGCCCCCCGCCTGCGCAAGCTGGAGATCGACCTCAACATGGCCGACTTCGCCGTCAAAGCCCGCAAC
>JAQGPD010000057.1 GCA_028293305.1 Verrucomicrobiales bacterium
AAAATCCTCCCGCCGGAACTCAGCACCCGCCCGGACCTGGTGGAGCGCTTTTCCCGCGAGGCCCGCGCGCTCGCCCGGCTGGATCACCCGAATATTGTCAAAATTTTCGACTTCGGCCGCACCACCGCCGGGCATCTTTATTTTGTGATGGAATTCGTGGATGGCCTGGACCTCGGGCGCATTCTCCGGTCCCGCTCGCTGGAAACGCCCCCGCAGGACCACGGGGCGACGCTGGAGATCATCGGGCAGATTTGTCAGGCCCTGCACTACGCCCACGGCAAAGGCATCGTGCACCGCGACATCAAACCCGCCAACGTGTTGCTGTCCAAGGAGGGGCACGTGAAAGTCGCGGACTTCGGACTGGCCCGCGCCACGGAGCCGGAGGACGGCAGCACGGGCCTGAAGGACGGGGAGGCGGTGACGATGAGCGGCATGGTCATGGGCACCCTCGAATACATGGCGCCGGAGCAGCAGGAGGGCCGCCGCGTGGACCACCGCGCGGACATTTACGCGCTGGGCGTGCTCTTTTACCAAATGCTCACGGGCCAGCTCCCGCGCGGGGCTTTTCTCCCGCCTTCCCGGAAAAGCCCGAGCATCGATGCGCGTCTCGACAAGGTGGTGCTCAAGGCATTACAAACCGAACCCGCCCAGCGCTACCAACGCGCCAGCGAGATGGGCGATGCCCTCCAGGCCCTGGTCAAACTCAAAACCCCGCCCCCGCCGCGACCCCTCCAGTCACGTTCCTCCGCCGCCGCCTCAGCCAACTCCTCGGAACGCTTCCCTTGGACCGCCGGCCGCCTGCGGGTCATCGGCGGAGCCGTCACCGCGCTGCTCCTCCTCACCGCCGCCCTTTACGGCATTTTAAACCGCCGCCCCGCCGCGTCCGACGCGGGTGCCCTGCCCGCCCACCTCACCCTCGCGGAGGCGCTCCCCGCCTCTCAAAAAGTCTCGGACGGCATTTATGAAGTCCCCCTCCCTCCCGACCGCAGGCTCCCGCTCTCGGCGTTCTATCAAGTCAAAGGCCAGCCGCTGAACCTCACGTTTTCCGCCCCCGGCTACCACCCGGTCACCCTCCCCATCACCCCGGGCCTCGCGCCCCCGGCCGTCCGCCTGGAACCGGTCGTCACGCCGCTGACCTGGAAATCGGACCCGCCCGGCTGGTTCACGGGCGCGTCCCTGGAGCGCCAGGATCCCCCCACCGATCCCCGCCTGGAATCCACCATCGAGCTCACCCCCGGCACCCGGAAAGTCCCCTCCGGCACCTACCGGCTCAGCGGGCTTTGGGGCAATACCGCCATCCCGCTCCAGACCCTGGCCATCAGCGCCCTCCCCGCCGAAGCCACCCTGAAATGGCCCCACCCTGACAAATACAGCTGGTCGGGAATCCTCGACCTGAACCCCCGCCCGGTCCTCATGGGCGTGACCGCGCCCTATCAAAAAATCGCCGCCGACTGGACCCTTCCCATCGCCGCTCCCCTGCTTTTGGAACTGCAACCCGGCGGCACCGCGACCCTCCGCGTGCTCAATCCCCAAATCATGCAGCTGGCCCTCCTCGCCATCATGGGCGGCTCCCTGCCGGAAAATCAGTTGGAGGACGAAAACGCCGTCCACGCCCTCTTCCAGGAGAAGGTCCTCCGCCCGCTGGCCTCACAAAACACCTCCCCCACCCGGCTCGGCACCTGGTTCGCGGAGCTTTGGAAGGAACAAAGCCGCACCGCCCTCGCCACCAGCGGCGACCCGAGGCGCGCCGCCGTCTTTGCCCAATTCCGCGATCAGGCCGCTTTCCTCACCACCATCCTGACATCGCCGGACCCCGCCGCCGCCCTGCAAAACGCCCGCGGCCGCAATCTGATCTCCCTCTTTTTCGACGAAATCCCGCACCTCCGGCCCGACCCCGGATCCGCCTCCCGCCTTTCCCTCCAGTCCCCGGACGGCCTCCACACGGTCTCCGCCGAGTGGTCGGGCCAGGACGCGTCCTATCAACTCAAGGACTCCCCCGTCATTTCCCTCAAAACCCGCTGAACCACCCCAGTCAACACCATGCCGGACGCCCACAGCCAGCCCCCCGCGCCCCACCCCGCCCCACCCGCCGACGAACCCGCGGAAGCCGCGGAGTCCGCCTCCACCGGTGCCGGCAGTGGCGCTTTCAAACCCACCCGCTGGACCCTCGTCGCCCGTGCCGCCGATCCCAACGCCCCGGAATCCGTCCGCGCCCTCAACGAGTTATGCGGCATTTACTGGTATCCCGTCTACGCCTGGCTCCGCCGCAGCGGCCGCTCCATGCACGACGCCCAGGACCTCGCCCAGGGGTTTTTCTGCGACATTTTGCAGACCAGTTTTTTCTCGAAAGCCCGCCAGGAAAGCGGCCGCCTCCGCGGTTTCATGCTCCAGGCCCTGCGCTGGTATGTCGGGCACGAATGGGAGAAATCGACCGCCAAAAAACGCGGCGGCGGAGCCATCATGATCTCCATCGACGCGGAAGCCGCGGAAGGCCGCTACCGCCACGAGCCGGTCGATGACATGACGCCCGACCGTCTTTTCCAGCGCCGCTGGGCCCTATCGCTTCTGGAGGAAACCGTCCGCACGCTCGGCAAGGAATACGCCAACCGCCAAAAAGAGGAAACCTTCCGCGTTTTGAAACCCTTCCTCGGACTCGGCGCGCAAAGCAGCGAAAACACCTACGCCACCGCCGCCCAACAACTCAACTGCGACGAAAACGCCGTCCGCCAAGCCGTCTTCCGCCTCCGGAACCGCTACCGCGTCCTCCTTCTCCAACACGTCGGCGAAACCCTCGACACCACCGACGAGGACCAAATCCGCGCCGAGCTTTCCGAACTCATGGAATTTGTCTGAAACCCGAAAAGAACGCCGCCCGGCTAACCGTTATAAAACATTTCAAACCCCACCCGCAGCCCCCCGTCCCACCCACCAACCCAAATAAAAAACCACCCCGCGAAAAAAAAGAGCCCACCATCCGTAACGCGCCCATCCTCAATCCGCTAAACAACATTGAGAGCAATGCTCAAAACATTGCCAATCGCCAAAAACCCCGCCATAAAAAAGCAAACCTGACACTTCCCACCTCAAACCAACCATCAACATAACATCATGAAAGCCACCAAATCCGCCCACTTCCTCGCCACCATCGCCGCCACCCTCCTCTGCCTGCCTTTCCACACCGCCAAAGCCGACCCCTACGCCGCTGAAGAGGACGCCTACGCCACCGCCATGAAATACAAAGGCATGGACTACCTCTTCGCCCCCGCCCAGAGCGACTACGCCGGAGCCGGCACCGTCGTCCAGGTCCGCATCCCCGTCACCGCCGGCGTCAACTACGTCCTCATCGTCGGCAAGGACCGCGCCGCCGAAGACCTCAACGTCTACGTCATGAGCGAGCAGAAAACCCTCATCGTCAAGGACCTCCGCTCCAGCGTCTCCCGCGCCGCCGTCGCCTGGCGCTCCACCTACACCGGTGAAGCCACCGCCTACGTCCACATGGTCCGCGCCGACGCCCTCGGCAGCTACTGCGTCCTCGTCGGCCGCCGCGGCGCCGCCGGCTTCGGTCCTGGCGGCAACGAAAAACCCGCCGGCAACTAACACCCCATCCAAAGTCCATCCTCATCACCCAACCCAACCGAATCATAACCAAACCATCATGAAAAAGCCGATTCTCCTCCTCCTCACCGGAGCCACCGCCCTCGCGTTCTCCTCCTGCACCACCGTCGTGCACCCCACCGAGACCCGCACCGTCTACCGCACCCGCACCGTCCCGGTCCCCGTCAAAAAAACCTACCGCCCCGCCTACGTCGCCCCCGCCCACACCTACGACACCCCCGAAAGCACCACCGTCGTCCGCCCCGCGGAGTGACCCTCCCCCCAGCCCCCTTCCAGCCCCCCGGCCGGAAGGGGGCTTCTTTTTGCCCATGGGGGAAAATTAAGAAATTGAGAAATTAGGAAATTGAGAAATTTGGGGCTTGGGAAATCGGGAGCGGGAATGCTTGGAAATCACCCGCCTCCCTGCTCCTTTTCAAAAAGCTCCCACCGGCACAACCCATCGAAGGTCGTGCCGGAAATAGGTCCTATAAGTCCTATCCGTCCTATCCGTCCTATGGCTCCTACCCTGCATCCCTTCCGCTCCCGATCGCATCCCCCACTCCACCCGCACCCACTGAAAACTGAAAAACTGAAAACTTTCCCACCGCCATGAACTCCCACCGCTCCCTCCCCCGCAGCCTCCGCCTCCTCACCCTCCCCGCGCTCCTTTGCGCTCCCCTCTGCTCCTGCACCGAGCACGTTTACCCGCACTCGGAATCCACCGTTTACCAATCCACCCCTTCCCGCCCCACTTCACGCGTCTCCACCTACCGGCCCTCCGCCTCCGCCCCCGCCGCCCGCGTCACTCCCTACGTCCCGGAATCCGTCGAAGCCGTTCACGCTGAATAACTTCTGAAAAAACAGCCCTCCTCCCGGCCTCCGCCCACCATGAACCCCAAGCCCAGCCCTCTCCCTTGGTTGCTCAGCGGCCTCCTCATCGGAGCCGCCCTGCTCACCGGAATCCTCTGGTGGCGGGCCGGCTCCAACCCCTTCCTCACCAACGCCTCCCCGGAAAAAATTCCCGCCACCGCCGCCACCGCCCCCACCGCCTCGCCCAAACGCCCCCTTCCCGTTCCCGCCCCCGCCCTCCCAAGCAACCCCGCCCTCCCT
>JAQGPD010000064.1 GCA_028293305.1 Verrucomicrobiales bacterium
CCGATGAAGCCAGATGTCGCTCCTCCGGAGCTGAAATTTAACAGGTGACTATGGCTATAAAGATTTAACCCCTCCGGGGTCGGACGCGGGCTACGTCAGTATTTAAAATGCTATAACATCCCCAACGCCCTTGGCGTAATCCCGGACTGGCAAAAACAGCAGGATTCGTCCCACGCGGTTGTTAGTGAAAAAAGACTGCGCCAGGCAGTGGCGCTGGAAAAAGCGCGTGTGGAATTTACCGATTCCCAGCTGGAATTGATATGACAGCGCATTGCTGACATTCACAAGCGCGACAGCTTCATCGGAAATTAGTCGCCACGAATGTTCCGCGACGCGCCTTTCCCACTTGGAAGGATCGCTTTCCACCAATTCTATCAACCCTATCGGCGGGGCTATTTCCGCCGGTTGCGGCGGAGGGCCAGTGCACCCAGGGCACCGAGTAGCGTGATCGCGCTGGAGGGTTCCGGGATGCTCAGGTTGTCCACGACCATGTAGTTGGAGCCGGCGACGCCTTGCAGGACCTCGTATTCCATGGAAATACTTGTCAGGACGGCTCCGGCTTTGCCCGCCAGACTTCCGCTGTAGGTGACGGTGCCGCCGGCGGTGGTCAGAGTATAGTCCAGATTCCCGCCATTGGCCGCGAAGGAAATGCCGAGGTTATACCAGGCAGGAGAATTATAGTCGCTGGCGACCACACCGTTGGGCGTGATAGCCACGCCATTCACGGAAACCTGACGGATGTCCTCCACGCCCGTGGGATTGAAATCAATATTCAGCAAATCTCCGCTGCTGTCCGAAAGGACAAAACCAAAGCGGTCGTCCTCAGTGAAAAAGGTGCCCGCGCCGCCGGCATAACGGTTGATCAGTGCATAGTCCACGGAGAACCGGGACACCGCCAGGGCTTCGCTAACAGTGGTGCTCAATCGGACGATCTTTCCGGCCGGTTCGGACAGAAAACCACCCAGACCGACCGCTTTTCCAGGCAGGCCGTAAGCCGAGGCCAATTGCAGGAAGCTAACATCCTCCTCGGGATCCGTGATGGTCCAGGTCCCCTGGGGCGCGAAGTTGGAAGCCCCGCCATTGGAGTTGAGGGAATCAAAACTTTCCACATAAGCCGCTTGGAGCGAAACGGTGGACAACACCGCGAAGGCGGCGGCGGAGAGAAGGACCGGAGGTTTCATGCAGGTAAAAGAGGGGATGGAAAAATGGCTGGATAGGTTTTGTTATGCCGATATTTTCGTGGGGACGCTTTGTGTTTCATGGTTTACAAAAGCGGGAAGAGCCACGATGCCCACATGGAACAGCCGGATTCAAAACAGTTCTTTTTACTGTATTTCCGAACAGCGAAAGCCGGCTTTGAATTCTCATTTGTCCCTAATAGTCAACGCAATGCGAACCATTAAGAAGCCAAAACAATCCAGATTTCCAGAAGTTTTTTACTTTTTTTCATAATTTGGCGTCCCTTTATGAATAACGGCACCGGTTGAACCAAGCCAGCCCCCCTATCCGGACAGATCTAATTCTACTTTAATCCTATTTTCACCTAACCCCAAAGTTTTGATAAGGGAATTACCTATTCCTGCCATACCCTGACGCTTTTGAGGGGAGGTTTGTGTAATTTTATTTACAAGACTGCCCCTATCCATCATGGCTTACGCATGAAACCACTTCTTCTTTCAACCGGGTTGGTTTTGCCCGCTTTTGCCGCACTCGTCCTGTCGCTCGGTGCCTGTGTCCCGACTGCCCGGGCGCAAGCCGGCCCTTCCCTAACCGGAACGCCATTGGTTATTCCTTACAAACCCCTGCTTCCGGCCATGGACGGGGCCTACCAGGTAGGGATGATGGAAACTCATTCGCTCGCCGCCGCGGGAACGGATTCCTGGCTGAGTTTTTATTCCTATAGGGACCCGGTCAATAACAGTGATTCGCTGCCCAGGGAACGTTTCACCCTGCGCCTGGTTCGGGCTCAGGGTTCCTCTCCGGATCCCATCCAAATATCGGATATTTCAAACTTCGGCAGCCACATTCAAACCGTGGGCGGCGAAGGCGGGGCGTGGGCGTTATGGACTTCCCCCACGGGTGTGAAAGCATGGTGGATCAGCGGACAAACCGGACAGCCGGTGGGCGCGCCTATCCTGCTACCGGATTCCCTGGGCATCACCTCGTTCCGCGCGGCGGGGGATGGAAAAACCGCATGGATCGTCTGGGATGCATTCTTTGGACATAAAGTGGTCACCCTGACCACCACGGATGGCGCGCCGCGCATCCGGGGGCACTCGCACACCAATCCCGGGAACGTCATCAACGCCAATGGATTGCGGCTGGCGGCCTCCCAGGGAAAGCTGCTGATGCTGATTCCCGTCATCGAAAACACCAGCTACATTTTGCGCATGGCCAATGAGGACGCTCTGGTGTTGGCAGCTCCCACGCCCTGGCCCCATGCGGGTTCCAGAAGTTCCGACAGCCTGTGCGACATCATCAGCTATGGCTCGGGATGGATGGCGCTTTGGACCGAAGTGGTGACCCCCTTTGTCAGTGGCAGAATCGTCTATGGTCAGGAACTCGACGCCGCCGGGAACGCCATCCCCGGCAAGCCGCCGCAGATGTTATTCATCGAACCGATGCTGAATTACAATGCCTGGCACGGTGTGGTATCGGGAGCGGGAATGGGCGCTATTGTCACGGCCAATAACGTTTATGACACCGGGGGCAATTTAACATGTTCCGGCTTTGCCATGATCCTGCGGCCCGGCACCGCACCTCAAGTGATCGGAGGCGCAGGCACCCTGCCACTCGGCATGGCCAGTGTGAGTTACAGCAATCCCAACCTGCTCCCGCCAATGGCGGCCAGCCTGAGCGCGGACCGACTGGATCTGATGACGGCTCATGGGCAGCCTTCGGAATATTTCCATGAAACGCTGCGCTCCCACAGTGTGACTACGCCCCCTTCCGGATGGCCGGCCCCGCAAGTGGAGGTCACCCGCGCCACAGGCTTGCAGGAGGAGCCGGCGCTTGCCTGGACGGCCGGGGCGGCGGTGGTGGCCTGGCAACAAAAATCCCTTCCCGCGACAGGGCCGGAACTCCGGCAACGCCGCTACCTGGTGGACTCCCAATCACCGGATTTTATCCTGACCAATCCGGGTGGCCCCTCCCTATCCTCGCCCGATTTGGCCACCAACCAAAACCGGATCCTCATGGTCGCCCGGCAGGAGGATTTGTCGGATCCCTACGCCCCGTCCGACGATGTGGCGGGTATCATCACGGAAAACGGCGTGGCCATTTCCTTCGTTTTCAAAATCGCCGCCGGCCCCGGTTCATACCGCGCCGCCTGCGCCACGCCGTATTGGGATGGATTCTGCGTGGTCTGGCGGGAGGAGGAAATGCGCGCGCCCTATCAATACGAGGCCCGCATCCGGATGAATGTCCTGGATCGCAATGGCGTGCCCGAGATTCCCGGCGGCTTGACGATCGCCACCGCCGGATCCGAACTCTCCGCCCCCGCGGTGTCCTTCAATCCACCATATATCAAAGTGGTTTGGAAACGGCAGCTCGCCTCCGGCACCGCCGTCGAGTATTCCCAGGTCCAGAAAGTTTCGGAGGGAGTTTTCTATTCCTCCATTCCCGCGTTCGCCTTCCCTGCAGCCTACTCGACCAGCAGCCCCGACGTGATTGCGCACGGCAGCGGGTTCATCGTCACCGCCCGTGGCGACCGGGCGGAGCAGCAGGACGAGATCATGGCGGCTTTCCTGGATAACAATTATTTCCTTCCCCCCGTGCCCATGAATGCTCCCTCGTTAGGCGCCGGCCGCTCCCGCGAACCCGCCCTGGCGAATCTGACTCCAGGCGCGACCGCCGCCTTCTGGCTCAAGCATCAAACCGGGAATCGACCCTCGGATGCGGTCTGGATGTCCACCACCACAGGCTCCACGCCGCCCAACTTCGCCGCACCTGTCAGGATCCTCAGCGGTATTTTCGATCGGGATACTTTGGTCGCCAAGGGCGATGGAAAAGGCCGCGTGCTGCTGGCCGTCAAAAGCCGGGCGCCGGGCGACGAGGGACTGAAAATTTTCCTCCTCGCCCCTGGCGTGAACGGTCTGCCCACCCTGACCCTCCTGCCGGCCACCACCAACCCCGCCGCCGCCGCCGCCAACGGTCCCGCCCTGCCCGGGCCCGTGCTCGGATGGAAAGCGAATGTGTTATTCCCCGCCAGCGCCGCCACCGTGCAGGCCAGCCCCGACCTCCAAAACTGGAGCCCCGCCGCCGGAAATCTGACCGGCGACGCAACTGAAGCCATCTTCCTAACACCACCTCCGGCCGGCGGCGGCGGCACCGGCTTCTTCCGGCTAAAGGCGGCCTATTCCGGAGAGTGACGGGTGAGCGGCGGACCGGGGAAAGGACCAAAAGGACAAAAGGGACAAAAAGGACTTTCGCGGCCTGAGCGAAGAAACGGCCGTGGTGCCATGGTCAAAAATTGTCAGCTCCGCCCGCGGAACTCCCCCACAGCCAGCATCGTCCTTTACGTCCCTTTTGTCCCTTCTGTCCTTTTTTTCCCTTTCAAACCGCCACCAAAGTCACCCCCAGCTCCCCGCAAACTCTGGCCGTTTCCTCTTTTTCCAACAGCAGCGTCCGGTGCGCCTCTATCGCCACCACCAAAATGCCCGCCGCTCCCGCGACTTCGATCGTGCGCGGTCCCACGACCGGGACATCAAATCGGAA
>JAQGPD010000069.1 GCA_028293305.1 Verrucomicrobiales bacterium
GTTAGGGTATTGAAGAACCGGGGGCTTTGGGGAACCGGGGCTTTGGAAACCTGGGCTTTGGGGAGCCGAGGCGGCCGGGGCGACTTACAAAGTCGCGGTCCTCTTTTGTGATTTTTTGATTGATGGCGGGGAGGGGAAGGGGCCTGTTTGGGGCTTATGAAGATTTTGCGTATTTTGATGGCCGGGGCGGTGGGCTTGTTTCTGGTGTCCTGCGCCGCGCCGGGCGGCGGAGCGGGGAGCTCGGTGAGGCGGAGCGAATACGGGCATCACCCTGGGCCGAAGGGGTTCCGCACCGTGATTCTGGATGCCGGGCATGGCGGTCACGACAGCGGCGCGACCAGCCGATGGACCGGGCAGATGGAGAAAAATGCGGCGTTGGACACGGTGATGCGCATCCGTGCGGAACTGGCCGGGGATTTCCGCGTGGTGCTCATGCGCGACTCGGATTATTTCATTGATTTGGATGAACGCGTGGGGCGGGCGAGTGCTTATTCCGACGCCATCCTTGTCTCCATGCACTACAATCACGGCGCACCGGCCACGCGCGGGACGGAGACCTTTTATTGGCGCATGGACAGCTACAGCCTGGCCAAACGCATCCAGCGGGAAATCGCCGCCGCATCCGGCGGGGGGAATAACAATCGAGGCCTCGTGCGCCGCCGCATCCGCCTGACGCGGAATCCATGGATCCCCTGCGTGCTGGTGGAGGGCGGGTATTTGAGTTCGCCCAGCGAAAGCCGCCTGATCGCCGATCCTGCCTACCGCGCCCGTTTGGCCAAAGCCGTGGCCAAGGGCATCCGGGACCAGGCCGCCTATGGCGATGTCGGGATGGGGCCCTTGCCGCCACCGATCAATGCGCCGCTGAGCCGACCCACCGATGCCCGGGAATGACCGGGGGGGGCGGCGGGGCGGGCCCGGTCAGGTGTTAGGAAGATGCCGGGGACGGCCGAATTCTGACCTCTGACCTCTGACCTCTGACCTCTGACCTCTGCTATCCGACCAGTTATAGCAATTCCAGTTGGAAATCGGTATATTTTGGACGTTTTTTCCGGCGTCGCTACGCGGCGCAATGCTTCAACCTGCTAGTCCGTGGGATAAATCCCACGGCTACCTTCCGCGACCGCCAAGCGGTCAGTTGCTTTCGTGGCCACAGGCAGCCGCCCAAGCCGACCTATTGTTAGGTGAGGGATTTGCCAAAATACTTGTTTTTTTGTGGAATTGGTATCACATCCGACTTCCGACGTTCCGCGTCGCTCCGGGACTGTGTTAGAGCATTTCCTCGGCCAGCGCTCCGGCGGGGGTGTCGTCCATGATTTTGGTGGCCAGGGAGGCTCCGGCGATCAGGGGGAGCCAGAAGAGGAGGGGCTCGAACAAGGGCACGGTTTGAAACAGCGCCAGGGTATGGCCGTCAAAACAAAGCGAGGCAGTGCCGGCCGCCAGGAAGGCGAGCCAGCGGACGTCGATTCCCCGCACGGCCAGCCAGATGCTGCGGCGCGCTCCGGCCCATAATAACAATCCCAGCAGGCTGAGCCCGATCAGACCGCCGTGATACGCGGTGCTGATGAAAACGCCGTGCGGATGCGGGGCGGCCCAGGCGATTTCCACGGTTTCCGTGGTGTTCCGCGCCCAGAAACCGCGGCCCATCACCACTTCCGCCGCGCCTTCGACCCGGCGCCACAATTCCTGATAGAGCTGCAACCGGCCACTGTCCGCGCGGGCCAGCATGTGTTCGCCCGGAGAGGCCAGGAGCAGTTCATTTCCCTCCGCCGCTGACGGAAAAACCGTGGGCAGCAGCGAGGGCAGATTTTGACAGGTCCAGCCCGTCACGGCGATCACCGCCAGCAGGGGCAACCAGCGTGCCATGGGTTTGGTGAGCATCAGCACCAGCATCGCCGCGCCCACGCCGAGGAGCGCTCCGCGGGTTTGGGTGAGGAAGACCGCGCCGATTAAAATCGAGAGGCAAGTTCCCAAAACCGCCCGTCCGCCGGCGGTGCGCGATTGCACAAAACCGGCGGCCGCCGCCACGCCCGCGAAGGCCCACAGCATGCCGCTGTTCACGGCATAGAGTCCGTAAGTGAAATAAGGGATGACATTTTCCAGACGCTCATAGGGCAGGGTATGTCCCCGAACCATATAATAGACCGGGACGCTGATGACCGCGGTGCTAACGCCCATGCCGATGAGGCCTTTCAGCATCCAGTCGAGACGGCTGGGCTTCCGGGCAACCCGCCAGATGCCCAATAAATAAAGCACGAGACTCAGCCCGTTCACGGCCGCCTGCGCGGGAATTTGCCACCCGTCCGGGACGCCGTAGAATACACTGCTCCACATCCAGCCCAGGAAAAACATGGCGAGGATGGGCACCGCCCGGCCGCGCTTGGTGGGGAGATGGAACAGTTCCCCGCCTTTGATCAAAGCCACCAGGGTCCACAACAACAACCACGTCCGCGGCACCCAATGCATGGGCATGATAAACAGCATGAACGGCGTGGTCAGCACCCCGAAGCCGAATGGATCCCACTTGGCAAACTGCCACCCTTCCGCCCACCAGGACGGTTGGCGCGGCATCCGGACAGAGGAATCAGGCATATCTATGGAGTGATCAAACTGGATTTTGGACAAAGGTCAATCGGTTTGACGGGTTGCTGGAAGGTCGCTCCGGGCTTCGTCATGGGATGTGCCGCGGGCTGTTGGCGGGCTTTGGATGCAGGTGGCAGAGAGCGGAAAAAGGGAGGAAGTCGTTGAGGATGTTGATTTTGTGGTCGGCCCGGGCGGGGCCTGTTTTTTCACAGGATGGATTCAGCGAACGTTTTCGGAACAAACACTTCGAAGTCGGACTGGGTTTCGCCGGTTCCGATGTAGCGGGCGGGGATGTTGAGTTCCTGCTGGATGCTGACGATGACGCCGCCTTTTCCGCTGCCGTCGAGTTTGGTGACGATGACGCCGGTGAGTTGGCCGGTGGCTTTTTGGAATTCGCGGGCCTGGACGAGGGCGTTGGAGCCGGTGGTGGCGTCGACGACGAGGAGGGTTTCGTGAGGGGCGGCGGGGTCCTTGCGGCCGAGGACGCGCTCGATTTTTGACAATTCCTCCATGAGGTTGTGCTTGTTATGGAGGCGGCCGGCGGTGTCGCAGATGAGATACTGGATGCCGCGGGATTTGGCCGCTTCCCACGCGTCGTGGCAGACGGCGGCGGGGTCGGCTTTGTATTGGCCTTTGATGATGGGGATGGAGAGACGCTGCGCCCATTGGTCGAGCTGCTCGATGGCGGCGGCGCGGAAGGTGTCGGCGGCGGCCAGCATGACGGTTTTTCCCTGGCGCTGGAGGAGGTGGGCGAGCTTGGCGGTGCTGGTGGTTTTGCCGACACCATTGACGCCGACCACGAGGATGACGCAGGGTTTGTCCGGAAATTCCGGGAGGGACGGGATGGTGGCGGGCAGGATTTTGAGGATTTCCTCCCGGCAGACATCCACGACTTCCTCGGCTTCCAGGCTGCGGCCTTTGGCGCGGAGAATATCCAGGATCTGCATGGTCATGCGCACCCCGACGTCGCCGCTGATGAGGGATTCCTCGAGTTCATCGAGGTCCACTTTGCGTCGGGTGAAGCGTTGGAGGAGCTTTTTGAAAAATCCGGCCATAACTGATAGGGTGGGGTCGCGTGTCGGGCGACAGGGGAGGCGGGATTACGCCATGGGGCGGGGCCTCACGCAACCGGCGATTGCCCAAGGCGCTCAGCGGCAAGGGTGAGCAGGCGGGCGCCGCAGGAGGAGAAAAGCACGGGGCTGCCGGGGGCTCCGGGGAGGTTCAGGCGGCGGGCGAAGCGCCAGAAGGAGCTTTGCCTGTCCAAATACCAGCGCAGTCCGGCGGGGGCCCGGGGATCGGGATGGACGGCGGTCTGGATAAGGTGGGCGAATTTTTCCGGACCCAGGGGAATGGATTGCACGCCCCAGACGAGGATCATTTGATAGCGGCCGTTGTCGCTGTGCCATTGCCAGGAAATATCCTGGTGCAGGGCCTCGCGGCTGACTTCGGCGGCGTGGGCCATGATGTCGGTGTTGTCCCCCGTGATGCCGATCCATGAGCCGCCGGCGAAGGCGTCCTCGGTGGCGCGGCGGAGGGCGACGGGGGCGGGCAGGCGGCCGGGGAGGATGCTGAGGAATTCGTGAGGGAGCCGTCCGATGGGCGACCAGGGGATGAGGCAATAGAATTCGCTGCCCAGCGGACCGGCCCAGGCGGTGATGGTGACGGCCTCGATGCGGAGGGGATCCGGCCCCTGGCGGGGATGGCGCGGGGGGCGTTCGGATTCCAGATGCACCAAGGCGGAACCGCGCATGCGGAGGAGACCGCCGGCTTGGGCGCTTTCGGATTCCAGCGATTTCAAGGTTTCCGCGTGGCTCCGGAAAATGGCCCGGAAGTGGCCGCGCGGCGACGCTTGGGAGCAGTCGTCCCACAGGCCCAGCAATCCGGTGGCGGGGATGATGGCGGCGGGGGACAGGGTGGCGTCGGCATTGGAGTTGGCGTTGGGGTGGAAGTTGGCGTTGGCGCTGGAGTTGGCCTGGGGGGTTGCATGTGCTCCTGCTTTGGAGCGAACGTGGGGGAAGAGGAAAACCGATGCCGTGGGCGCTTTCGCGTGGGTGTTGGCGGCCGGGGCGGCGCGTGGCGATGGCTTGGCGGATTTTGCCGGGGCGGTCGCCGGGCGGGATTTGGCGGCGGCTTTCAGTTTTCCGGCGGAGGCTTGGGCAGGCAAGGCATCGTGCGGACGCGGTGCGATCGGATGCGACGTAGCCGGGGCTATTTTGTCTGTTTTTAGGTGGGTGGTTTCCGCACCGGCTGATGCGGACGAGGCGGAAGTTGCGGCTGAAGCGGCGGAGGCGCCGGAATGGGAAGTGGCGGCTGATGTTATGGTTTTGGCTGCTGCATCAAGTCCGGCCTGTGGGGCGGCCGCGTCGGGCGCGAAGCCGTGGGCGGGCCCGTTATTGTCAGGAAAAAAAACCTCGGTCAGGCGATACCATTTCGTGCCGGGTTCCGGAGCCACGATGCAGTCGGCGTTGGCCCGGCCTTCGCGGAGCCATTCCTGGATGATGGTGGACTGGACGGGCCCGAACTGGCGTCCGCTGGCGAGTCGGAGGAGCCAGCGCTTTGCTTTGGAAAAATCAACGCCTTCCGGAGAGGCCAGCGGAACGAGCGGGATCCGGAAGAAAAACCCGCATTGATGGCAATGCATGGACTGACCGGCCAAAGCCGCCAGAAAGCGGTGGGGGTGACGGCAGTTGGGGCAGGTGAACTTCTGAGGCATCGGGCGGTTGCGCCCATTGAGGGACGGGCCGGGGCCGGGGTCAATCGGAGGAACTCGGTCAGGGGATGGCCCCGCAGCCCCCATCACGCGACCGCGGACGGTCGGTGGACGGGAGGTCGGTGGACGGGCCACCAACGTTCGTTGCGAGGCACGTCATTGGCGATAACAACGTTTTGTGGTTTCCGTTACTGGGGAAGTGTCAGGCTCGAAACCTTGGGGAGGCGTTTGGTCAATGTGGACGTGGCCGAAGCGGTGACGCGGAGTGTTTCAACGGAGTATGACTGTTCGTAATAGTGCGGATTTGGACGCGTAAAGCACTAATATTTAACAAGATACGAATAAATGGAAGTCCCCTCATGCATTTTGGAGGGGCGGGAGTAGTGCCCGATGTTTATTGCGATCACTTCGCGGTCTACCAGGAATAGGTGGAATAAACCTTTCTGAAATGTAGCGATTACTTCGCAATTCAAGTAAGGTGCTACTAACCTTTTTCTCGCGGGGCGCTGGATTCAGGTGTGAAAAAGTGCTCCACGTCCTCGGCTTCGATGATCCAAACAGCACCTTCCGCCCATTCGATGGTATGTTTCACCCTGCCGTCGGTAGTTAGGGTAAACTCGTCATAACGCCAGTCGCCGTGGAGACCCCGGGAACTTCTGTTCGATTGGAGGGCATAATGATGCACATTTTGATAACGAATCAGTATGTTGCCGCCATGGGCAGCTTGGAGTTTGATCTCGATCCAGGTCCCCATCATATCCTCATACGTCCCGGCCCCATGGTCTCCCAAACCAAAGCCCAGCAGTCTTGAATCATGAGGGGCTTCCGGCGAGGTGAAACTATACCACCAATCGGAGCAGGCGAGGGCATAAGCGGACGGTGGAAATCTGTCCCCGAGGGCCAAGAGGTGGGATTTGTAGTCCTCCCAGTTTTTAACAAACTGGGCGATGTCGTCGGTGTTCCGGTTCGTTGATAAAATGTAAGACATGGGCGCAGGTTTTGGGCATTGGCGGCGGTTGAATTAGACAGCGGCTCAAACTGAGTGCCGGAAAGTTTTGTTACCAACTTGCGCCTTTGAAAATCCGTAGGCCGCGTTCAACACGCGCTGCGACTACTCTTAGGCGGCTGGCGGGATTTTGCCGGCGAGGCGTTTTTTCAGGAAGCCCCAGCTGACGCGGAAGCATTGGAGACCGTATTTGACGCTTTTGCTGAAGGGGATGGAGGAGCTGTCGTCCTCATAAATGGTGGGGCAGGTGACCTCGCAGGTTTGGAGGCCTTTTTCGAGACAGGCCACGAGGGCTTCGTTGTCGAAGATGAAATTGTTGGCGAGGTCGTGGAAGGGGATGGTTTCCAGGGCGCGGCGACTGTAGGCGCGGAAGCCGGTGTGGAATTCCGTG
>JAQGPD010000071.1 GCA_028293305.1 Verrucomicrobiales bacterium
GGCGCGGGCGGGTGGGGAAGTGGTGGGGATTTCCTCCGGCATTCCCCTCGTGGCGGAGACGGAGGAGGTGAAGGCGCCGTTCATCGCAGCGGGTATTGATCCGGCCGGCGTGTTTTATTTTGGCGAAAGCGTGCTGCTGCCGGCTTGGCGCGGACGTGGTGTGGGGGTGCGGTTTTTTGAGGAACGCGAGGCCTATGCGCGGGCTTTGCCCGAGGTGCGGATGGCGGCGTTCTGCGCGGTGGACCGGGCGGTGGATCATCCGATGCGGCCGGCCGATTATGTGGCGCTGGATGGATTTTGGAAAAACCGGGGCTTTGTGAAATCGGATCTGCGGACCGAGTTCACGTGGAAGGAAATCGGTGAGGATGCGCCCTCGCCAAAGCCCCTGACCTTTTGGCTGAAGGACCTGCGGTGAGGAAACCGGTCGCCCGGAACGGCGGGGCCGCCGGTATAAAATGGATGGGGCTTTCCATTTGTGGGAGACGGAAAATCGTGGCGGGGTGCGGGCATGAGCCTCAGCCAGACTCCTCCTCCGTTGTTGCCCGTTTTTTCCATTTTGCCAGGCGACTGGCAAATTCCGGACGCCATCCGGAATCGCCTGGGTCACGAAGCCGGGCCGCAGCGGTCCATGCTGGAGGATGGACATTTGCTGGTGATCGTGCATCGGATGCCCACGCCGGATGAGCGGGTGCGGGTGCCGGTTTTTTTCCATCGCACGCCGGAGGGGGAATGGCGTGGCAGCCTGCCAGCGGGGCAGGGCCCGGGAGTGGTTAGGAGTTATCTGGATGCCTATGAGGCGCGGATCCATGAGTTGGAGGATGCCGAAGCCAAGGCGGTCACGGCCTCAGCCTATCATGATTTGCTGGAGGCCGCCGCCCCCGTGCTGCGGGCGGCGCGCGGGCTGCACCGGGCCTTCCAACAGGCACGCGAAATGGTGAAGGAGGACCGGGAATTGATCGACTTCCGCGACAAGGCGGCGGGCATTGAGAGGAACGCGGAACTGCTCATGCAGGACGCTCAGTTCGGCCTGAATTACACGGCCGCGCGGCAGTCCGAGGCGCAGGCCGCGAGCGCCGCGCAGATGGCGGTGAGCGCGCACCGGCTGAACATTCTGGCGGCGCTTTTCCTGCCCCTGACCGCGCTGGCGGGGGTGCTGAGCGTGGACACGAAATCCTCGCTGGAGGACCGCCCGCCGATTTTCTGGGCAATCATGGGCGGCGGGATTCTTTTGGGTCTGGTCGTGGCCATGGTTGTCGCGCGGCGGAATCGGGGCTAGATGCGGGATTTTTCCGCGCATGATTGAAAATCCCCTCCTCAAACGACTGCCCGCCACCCCCGACCGACCGGGGGCGGAATTGTTGGATCTGTTTCTGGACTACGCGGCTGAAAAAAAGCTGGAACTTTATCCCGCTCAGGAGGAGGCCATCCTGGAATTGTTCGATGATCATAACGTCATCCTGAACACACCCACCGGCTCCGGAAAATCCCTGGTGGCCACGGCTCTGCATTTCAAGTCCATGGCGCAGGGACACCGCTCGGTCTATACCTGTCCTATCAAAGCCCTGGTGAATGAAAAATTCCTGGCGCTATGCCGTGATTTCGGTCCTGACAATGTGGGGCTGGCCACCGGCGACGCGACGGTGAACCGGGATGCGCCGATCCTGTGCTGCACGGCGGAAATCCTGGCGAATCATGCCCTGAGCCAGGGCGGGGAAGCGCCGTTCCGCGACGTGATCATGGATGAATTCCATTATTACTCCGACGCCTCGCGCGGGGTCGCCTGGCAGATTCCGCTGCTGACGATGAACAAGTCGCGGTTTTTGCTGATGTCGGCGACGCTGGGTTCCACGGCCTTTTTCGCCAAGGAAATGACCCGCCTGACCGGCGCGGAATCGACCGTGGTTTCCTCCACGGTGCGGCCGGTGCCTTTGGAGTTCCGTTATGTGGATGATCAGAGTCTGGACGGCCTGGTGCAGGAGTTGGTGGAGGCGCGGCAGACGCCGGTTTATCTGGTGCATTTCACACAAAACGATGTCGCGGAAACGGCGCAGACTTTGTTATGTGTGAACTATTGCACGGCGGCGGAAAAAGCGGCCATAGCCGAGGCGATAGTTGATGTTCCATTCAACAGTCCCTATGGCAAGGAAGTGAAGCGTTGCCTGCGCCATGGCATCGGACTGCACCACGCGGGACTGCTGCCGCGTTACCGGGTGTTGATGGAGCAGCTGGCGCAGCGTGGATTGCTGAAAATCATCTGCGGCACCGACACGCTGGGGGTGGGGATCAATGTGCCGATCCGCACGGTGGTGCTGACGCGCCTGACCAAGTTCGGCGGGGTGAAAACAGGGACGCTGAGCGCGCGGGATTTTCATCAGATTGCGGGCCGGGCCGGGCGGAAAGGGTTTGATGATGTGGGGTTTGTGATCGCCATGGCGCCGGATCATGTCATTGAAAACACCAAGCAGGAAAGCAAGGCATCGGGGGATCCCAAGAAGATGAAAAAGCTGGTGAAGCGCAAACCGCCGGAAGGGTTTGTGGGGTGGAATGAGGAAACCTTCAAGAAGCTGCAATCCGCCGCGCCGGAGGCATTGGGGTCCAAATTTCAAGTCACCCACGGGATGTTATTGCAGGTGTTGGGGCAGCCGGGCGATGGGTGCCGGGCTATGCAACAATTGATCGCGGACAGCCATGAAACCACGGCGGCGAAGAAGCAGCACCGCAAGCGCGCCTGGCAACTTTTCCGGTCGCTCGTGGAGCGGAAAATCATTCAGATCATCCCCCGCCAATACCGCGGCGACGGGCCGAAACTGCGCCTCGGCATTGATCTGCAGGAGGACTTTTCCCTGAACCACGCGTTGTCCCTGTGGTTGATCGACACCCTGGCGCTGCTGGATCCGGCGGGGGCGCTTTATCCGTTGGAGGTCATGTCGTTGGTGGAGGCGATCGTGGAGAATCCGGAGATCATTCTGCGGCGGCAATTGGATAAATTGAAGACCGAAAAGATGGGCGAACTGAAGGCGGCGGGCGTGGAGTATGACGAAAGGATCGCGGAGCTGGAGAAGCTGGAATATCCCAAGCCGGGGCGCGATTTTATTTATGATACTTTCAATGCCTTCGCGGCGGCGCATCCGTGGGTTGGCCAGGATAACATCAAGCCGAAAAGCATCGTTAGGGAGATGTATGAGGACTATGAAAGTTTTTCGGGTTATGTGCATCGTTATGAACTGCAGCGGCAGGAGGGTGTGTTATTGAGGCATATTTCCAGTATCTACAAGGTGCTGGCGCAGACCGTGCCTCCGGTGTTCAAAACAGAGGCTGTTCAGGAGATGGAGGACTGGCTTGCCGGGGTGCTGCGCGGGACGGATTCCAGTCTCCTGGACGAATGGGAGCGGCTGAAGGATCCGAATTACCGGCCGGCTTCGGAGGCGGAGGATGGGGTCGCGGGCGCGGTTGAAAAGGCGGACATTACCCGCAACCGGCGGGAGTTCACGGCGCTGATCCGGGCGGCGGTTTTCCAATTTCTGCGCTTCATGGCGGAGGGCCGGTATGAGTCGGCGCTCGCCGTGCTCACGCCTCCGGACGCGCTGCCGGGCGCGAAGATTTCATGGACGGGCGACGCGCTCGTGGAGTTGATGGACGGCTATTATGCGGGTCATGAACGGCTGACGCTGGACCCGGAGGCGAGAAATTCCCGCCACACTTACATCAAGGTATCGGAGGATGGAATGTTTTGGAAAATCGATCAGGTGATGGTTGATCCCGAGGCGTTGAATGATTGGCAGGTGAGCTTCCGGGTGGACCTGGCGGCGGCTCGGGCGGCGGGCCGGCCGGTGCTGGTGCTGAATGGCATGGGGCCTGTGGCGGGGGGGGAAGGGGAAAATTAGGAAATTGGGAAATTAGGAAATTAGGAAATTAGGAAATTAGGAAATTAGGAAATTAAGAAATTTGGAAATTTGGAAATTGGGAAATTGGGAAATGGAAAGGG
>JAQGPD010000073.1 GCA_028293305.1 Verrucomicrobiales bacterium
CGCGCAGCATGGTCAATCCGGTGCCTGGATCAGCGCTTCCTTTCCCCATCTGGCAAAGGTGGCGGACGAGCTGACGTTTGTGAAATCGTTGTTTTCGGACGCGGTGAATCACGATCCCGCCCTGGCCTTTTTGCAGACCGGCGCGCAACTGCCGGGCCGGCCGTCCATGGGCGCCTGGCTGGATTATGGATTGGGCAGCGTCAACAAGGACCTGCCGGCGTTCATCACCCTGACAAGCAATCGCCCGGTGGACCAGCCGTTGTCCTCGCGCATGTGGGATGCGGGTTTTCTCCCTAGCCGTTATGCGGGCGTGCAGTTCCGCAGCGGGACGGATCCCGTGCTGTATTTGTCTGATCCGCAGGGCGTGCCGCGCGAGGCCACGCGCCGGATGCTGGACAGCCTGAAGGAACTCCACGGCATGGAACGCGCCGTGGACGGGGATGCGGTGATCGATTCCAAGATCGAGCAATTTGAAATGGCCTATCGCATGCAGTCCGCCGTGCCGGATGCGACGGACATCAGCAAGGAGCCGCAAAGTGTGTTGGATTTATATGGTGAGGATGTGACCAAACCGGGCAGTTTCGCCAGGCATTGTTTGTTGGCGCGCCGGCTGGCGGAACGGGATGTGAGGTTCATCCAACTGTTCCATCCGGGCTGGGACCATCACGGCAGTTTGCCTAACGGATTTGAGATCGGCGGCAAGGAGGTGGACCAGGCGGCGGCGGGCTTGATCGCGGATTTGAAGCAGCGGGATATGTTGAAGGACACCTTGGTGGTCTTTGGCAGCGAGTTCGGGCGCACCAGTTATTCCCAGGGCGGCATCAACAAAAAAACCGGCAACTACGGCCGGGAGCATCACCGGGATTGTTTCACCTTCTGGATGGCGGGCGGCGGCATCAAGCCCGGTGTCAGCCACGGCAGCACCTGTGAATTCGGATTCCGCATCGCGGAAAATCCGGTCAGCATGCACGACCTGCACGCCACGATCATGCATCTGATGGGCATTGACCACGAGCGGTTCACCTTCCGGTTCCAGGGACGCGATTTCCGGCTAACGGACATTTCCGGAAAAGTCGTGAAGGAAATCCTGGCCTGACGCACGGCGCGGGCGGCCGGGACGGCGGGGTGTGGCGGATGGTGGCGTGATGCGCTCAAGACTTGCGCCGGGCGGGGATTTGGAGTGTGCTGCGGTCATCCAATTTCCTCCAATGATTTTATCTGCCATGACTTCCGGACTATCGTATTTGGGCTACCACCGTTCCGCTCCGGGCGGGGAAACCTTCACTGCTAAAACCGCAGCAACCGGGGAGAACCTTCCCGGGCTTTTCCAAAGTGCCTCCTCCGCCGACGTGGACGCGGCCGCCCGCCTGGCCGCGGCGGCTTTTCCGTCCTATCGGGACCTGGATGGCAAATCCCGCGCGGCATTTCTCAATCAGATCGCAGCCAATATCGAGGAGCTGGGTCAGACCCTGACGGATCGCGCGATGGCGGAAACGGGCCTGCCGGAACCGCGCATCAAAGGCGAAACCGCCCGCACCTGCGGCCAGCTCCGGCTTTTCGCGGGCATGGTGGCCGAGGGTTCCTGGGTGGATGCCCGGATCGATGAGGCGGATCCCGCGCGCGCGCCGCTGCCCAAGCCGGACACGCGGTCCATGCTCCGCCCGGTCGGCCCGGTGGTGGTTTTCGGCGCGGCGAATTTTCCCCTCGCCTACTCGACCGCCGGCGGCGACACCGCGTCCGCGCTCGCGGCCGGCTGCCCCGTCATTGTGAAAGCGCATCCCGGCCACCCCGGCACCGCCGGCCTCGTGGCGGAAGCGATCGTGAAAGCGGCGAAAAGCTGCGGTTTGGCGGAGGGTGTTTTTTCCATGTTATACGATGCCGGACACGCCGTCGGCAGTCGGCTGGTGAGTCATCCCTGCGTGCAGGCCGTGGGCTTCACGGGCTCGCGGACCGGGGGCACCGCATTGATGAAATTGGCCTCGGAACGGCCTCAACCCATTCCGGTTTATGCGGAAATGAGCAGCGTGAATCCCGTCTTTTTATTGCCCGGAGCCCTGGCCGAACGTGCCGAAGCCCTGGCAACCGGACTCGCCGCATCCGTCACCATGGGAGTGGGGCAGTTTTGCACCAGCCCCGGTCTTGTGATCGTGGACGTGGCGTCGGATCCGGAGGCCTTCGCCCAATTGCTGGGAGAAAAACTCGGAGCCATCGTCCCCGGCACCATGCTGAACTCCGGCATCCGGAAAAACTATGAGGAGAAACGGGCACGCTTGGCGGCGCACGCCGGCGTGAAGGAAATTCTGCCGCCGGCCAAGGCCGCTCCCGCCTGCGGTCCTCCCGCGCTCTATCAAACCACGGCCTTCAATGTATTGGCGGATCCCTTGCTGACAGAGGAGGTTTTCGGGCCCTGCGCGCTGATCGTCAGCGCGAACGGACCGGCGGAAATGGCCGGCCTGGCGCGCGCCCTGGAGGGTCAACTCACCGCCACGGTGCACGCCGCAGCGTCGGATTTGGAAACCCAGCGCAGCCTGCTGGGGATTCTGGAAACCCGCGCCGGACGCGTGCTCTGCGCCGGATTCCCCACGGGGCTGGAAGTGAATCAGAGCATCGTCCACGGCGGTCCGTTTCCCGCCACCTCGGACGGCCGGTCCACCAGCGTGGGCGGGGCCGCCATCTTCCGTTTCACGCGGCAGGTTTGTTGGCAGGACACGCCGGACGCTTTGTTGCCGCCCGCCCTTCAGTCAGGAAATCCCCTGGAGATCCGCCGCACCCTCAACGGGAATCCCGCCAAACGCTGAGGCTGGACGGAATTCGTCCCATGCATTTTCGGATTCCCCTGACAAAAACAGATAACCGTTATTCAAATCGTTCATGTCTCTCCCCATCCGCCCCCGCCGCAATCGCCAAAGCGCCGCCATCCGCGGCCTGGTGCGCGAGACCCGGCTTTCGCCGCGTCAGTTTATTTTGCCGCTCTTCATCACCGAAGGCACGGAAAATGAACCCATCGCCTCCATGCCGGGCTGCCAGCGCTGGTCGCTGGAAGGCCTGGTCGGGGAGGTGCGTTCCGCGTGGGAGGCGGGGATCCGCTCGGTGGTTTTGTTCCCACGCATTGCGGAAAACCTGAAGACCCGTCAGGCGGAGGAGGCGTGGAACGACGGGGGCCTGGTGCCCCGGGCGATCCAGAAGCTGAAGGCCGCTTTTCCGGAGCTAACGGTTATTACGGATGTGGCGTTGGACCCTTACAACAGCGATGGCCACGATGGTTTGGTGTCGGATGACGGCCGCATTTTGAATGATGAAACCGTGGTCGCGCTTTGTCGTCAGGCGCTCTGCCATGCCCGCGCCGGAGCGACGATCGTTTCCCCCAGCGACATGATGGACGGTCGCGTGGGCGCGTTGCGCACCGCCCTGGATGGCGCGGGTTTTCAGGCGGTCGGCATCATGAGCTACACCGCGAAATACGCCAGCGCCTGCTACGGACCGTTCCGCGGCGCGTTGGATTCCGCACCGAAAGCCGGCGATAAAAAAACCTATCAAATGGACCCTGCCAATGCCCGCGAGGCCATCCGCGAGGCCCATCTGGACGAGGCCGAGGGCGCCGATATCCTGATGGTGAAACCGGCGGGTTTTTATCTGGATATCCTGCATCGGCTGCGTTCCGAAACCTCGCTTCCCCTGGCCGCCTATCAAGTCAGCGGGGAATACCTCATGATCAAATCCGCCTGCGCCGCCGGCTGGTTGGACGAGAAAAAAATCGTGTTGGAATCCCTCACCGCCATCCACCGCGCCGGGGCGGACATGATCCTGACCTATTTCGCCAAACAAGCCGCGCTTTATCTTGCGGAAGGGGAGGAATGAAAAAGCCGCCGCTGCCCGCCGCCCCGCAGGTCGGAGGTGGGAGGTGGGAGGTCGGAGGGTCAACATTCTGTCGACCAGGATTCCTGGGAGGTTGGCGGATGGTTCGGATGTGGTTGGTGGTGTGGATTGTGATGACGGTGGTAGCCTGGTGGACAGAATGTCCACCCTCCTTTGAGGGTTGTGTGATGGGGGGACGGGTGGAAGGTGGAGGTTTATTCACGGATATGTTCACTCGCTTTGCTCCCAGCCCGACGGGGTATTTGCATTTGGGGCATGCGCTGGCGGCGCGGGTGGCCTGGGACTGCGCGCGGGCGGAGGGCGGGACATTTTTGGTGAGGATGGAGGACATTGATTTCACGCGTTGCCGGCCGGAGTTTGAGGCGGCGATTTTTGAGGATCTGGCCTGGCTCGGGTTGAAATGGCCGGAGCCGGTGTGGCGGCAGACGGACCGGTTTCCAGTGTATGAGTCGGCGCTGCGGCGGCTGGAATCGCTGGGGGTTTTGTATCCATGTTTTTGCACGCGTCAGGAAATCGCGGCGGCGGTTTCCGCGCCGCAAGGGGAGGCGGCACCGCTTTATCCGGGGACTTGCCGGCATCGGACGGCGACCGAACGCGAGGCGCGCATGGGCGGAGGCGAATTGTTTTCCTGGCGCCTGGATGCCGCGCGGGCTCTGGCCGTGACAGGGCCATTGACGTGGTTAGATCGGAAGGCCGGCATTCAAAAGGTGGATCTTTCCACGCAGGGCGACGTGGTGCTGGCTCGGAAGGATGTTTCCACGTCCTACCATCTTTCGGTGACGGTGGATGATGCCGCCCAGGAAATCTCCCTCGTCACCCGCGGGGAGGATTTATTCGAGGCCACTTCCGTGCATCGGCTCCTGCAATGTCTTTTGGGACTGCCGGTCCCCGAGTGGCAGCACCACCGTCTGGTCCGCGACGAGTCCGGAAAGCGCCTGGCGAAACGCGACCACGCGCGGGCGTTGCGCTCCCTGCGCGCGGCGGGCAGCACGCCGGAGGAGGTGTGGGGGCTTGTTGGTTGCTAGTTATCGGTTATCAGTTATTGAGGATTGGTTATCCTCCGCGGTTGGAATTCCAGTGGGCGGGAGGGGTGCGGCGCGCGTGGCGGGCAGGGGTGTTGAAACTGATTATTTTTTGGATTCCTCGAGGGTGAGGATGGTGTAGGCGTCGGCGGATTTTCCCAAGGCTTTGATGGCGGCGGCTTTGGTGATTTCCGGGGAGGTGGAGGCGATTTCGAGTTTGGCGATGCCGGTTTGTTCGGTGGGGATGACTTTGATGGAGGTGACGCCGGGGAGTTTTTCGAGGGAGGCTTTTACTTTTTTGGAGCAGGCGGCGCAGGCGACTCCGGCGATTTCACCACGGTAGACGTGGGAGCCGGCGGCGGCGGGGGCTGTGGGTGGGCTGGCGGGTGCGGCAGCGGACGGGGCGGCGAGGGTGGGTTGGAGGGAGCAAAGGAGGGTGGCCAACAGGGCGGTGGCGGTGGTGAAGGCGAAAGTGGGGACGGCTGGTTTTTTCATGGTGGTGGGAGCGGGCGGATGGAGTGGGTGGGCGGGATGATGCGGGAGGTAGTAGGTGGGATGAAGGTGGCGGAAGGGGCGGTAAGGCGGAAGCGGGAGCGGAAGCGGGAAGATAGGTCCTATAAGACGTATAGGACTTATAGGGCCTATTTTTGCGGCGGTCGGAGGCGGGTGGGACCAGAGGAGGGCGCGGCGGTTGGAGGGCGGGACTTTTTAGGGCGGTGTTAGGGGGCGGGTTGGGCGAGGAGGGCTTCGGTGTCGGCTTCGAGGCGTTCCTGCATGAGTTCGGCGACTTCGGCCTGGGGGTGGAAGACGGAGTAGTAGCCGCGGATTTGACTTTGTTTGTCGATGAGGACGATGCGGAGGTCGTGCTCGTGGGTATCGAGGGGGTTGAGGCGTTCTTCGGCGGGGATGGGGACGGCGGGGGTGAGGAGGAGCTGTTTGTCCATGAAGTCCCAGATTTCCTGACGGTTGCCGGTGAGGAACCACCAAGGGTCGGTGGGCTTGAGGCCGAGTCCGTCGGCGTAGGAGGTGAGGAAGGCGGGGGTGTCGTGCTCGGGGAGGACGGCGATGGAGACGAGATGGAAATCCGGCCGGGTGCCGTAACGTTGGAAGAGTTTTTGCATTTCGCCGACGACGGCGGCGCAACCGTGGGGGCAGACGGTGTAGACGTAGGCGCAGAGGACGACTTTGCCGCGGAGCTCGGAGAGGCGGACGATGCGGCCGGTGCGCTCGGTGGCGGCGAGGTCGCCGGTGAGGGTGCTGCGGACGGGGAGGTCGCGCTGGAGGACGGTGGATTTGACGGCTTTGTTATAAAAAATGGCGGCGGTGACGGCGGCGATGATGACGAGCGCTAGGGGCCAGGGGAATCGGCGGGGCATGATAAAATTTGGAAATTAAGAAATTAGGAAATTTGGAAATTGGGGAGGATGAAATTTGAGATTTGAGATTTGAGATCTGGGATCTGGGATCTGGGATCTGAAATTGGAGATGAGATTTGGGATCTGAGAATTGGGAAACTTGGATAGGATCTGGAATGGGGTGCCCGGGTTATTGGGCGGGGATTTTGAGGAGTTCGGCGGTGGTCCAGAGGGCGGTGCGTTGGGCTTCGGCGGTGCGGACGGGGGTGATTTGCTCGGGGGTGACGGCGGGGGCGTTGTTTCCCATGGAGCGTCGCAGCCAGGTGAGGAGTGTGGCTATTTCGTTGTCATTCAAGGTGGCGGCGTGGCCGGGCATGAATGGGGTGGCGGTGGGGAAGGGTTTGCCGTTGATGGCGATGGGGCCGGAGACGCCGTGGAGGGTGAGGCGGATGAGGCGGGCGGGGGAGGGGGCGTTGACCCAGTCGGAGGAGGCGAGGGGAGGGTAGAGGCCGGGTTGGCCTTTGCCTTTGGGGCCGTGGCAGGATTGGCAGGCGCGCTGATAGAGGGCGGGGGCGGCTGGGGCGGCGGGGGCGGCGGGGGCGGC
>JAQGPD010000079.1 GCA_028293305.1 Verrucomicrobiales bacterium
CCGCCCTGGTCCTCCCCGCCTGCAACAAACCCGCTCCCCCCGCCGGCGCCGGCGGTCCCTCAGGCCCCATGCCCGTCATGACCATGCAGGCGGAGGCCCGCAAAGTCTCGGATTGGGACGAATTCTCCGCCCGCATCGAGGCCACGGACTCGGTGGAAATCCGCCCCCGCGTCACCGGTTACATCGACCGCGTGGCCTTCGAGGCCGGCCAAATGGTGAAGGAAGGCGATGTGCTTTTTGAGATCGACCCCCGCTTTGAACAAGCCTCCCTGGACGTGGCGGACGCCGCCGTCGCCCAGGCCAAGGCCCGCCTCCTCAGCTCCCAAAGCGAGGCCGACCGCGTCGAATCCCTCCTGAAAGCCCGCGCCATTTCCAGCGAGGATGCCGATACCCGCCTCAACGCCCTCGCCGTCGCCAAGGCCGCCGTGAAGTCCGCCGAAGCCAGCCGAAACGGCGCCATTCTGAATATGGAATTCACCAAAGTGCGTTCCCCCATCAACGGCCGCGTCAGCCGCGCGCTCCAAACCCGCGGCAATTACATCAGCGGCGTCGCCGGCTTCACCACCCTCCTCACCTCCGTCGTCAGCGTGGACCCCATGCACGTCTATGCCTCCGTGGACGACTCCACTTTCCAACGCTACCGCCGCCTCATCCGCGAGAAAAAACTATCCAATCCTGAATTCGACAAGGTGCCCGTGGAATTGAAAATGGAGGGCGACACCGAATGGACCCACAAAGGCTGGGTGGAATCCTACGACAACCGCATCGACCCCGCGACCGGCAGCATCACCGTGCGCGCCGTTTTCCCCAACAAGGACGGCATCCTCGTGGCCGGCTCCTTCGCCAGAATGCGCGTCCCCGGAAGCGCTCAATACGACGCCCTGCTGGTCGATGAAAAATACATCGGCACCAATCAGGACGTGAAATACCTCATGGTCGTCGGCAAGGACAGCACCGCCGAACTCCGCCCTGTGCAACTCGGCCGAAGCTTCGAAGGCCAGCGCCTCGTCCTGAGCGGCATCACCCCGGAGGACAAAATCATCATCAGCAGCCTCCAAATCCTGCAACCCGGCGCTCCCGTCCAGCCTCTCCCCCCCGCCGCCGCCGCCGCGCCCAAACCCGTCGCCGCGAAATAATCCCGGCTCCCTGACAAGTCACGCGGCGAAGTCCAAAATCTGAGCCCTGTGACCGCTGACTGCTGACTTCCCACCGCTGCCCCGGCCCCCCGCCCCCCATCCTTTTGTGAACATAAGCCACTTTTTCATCACCCGCCCCATCTTCGCGGGCGTCCTTTCCATCCTGATCACCGTCATCGGAGCCATCTCGCTCCGCTCCCTCCCGATCAGTGAATACCCGGAAATCGTGCCGCCCACCATCGTCGTGGTCGCCGCCTATCCCGGCGCCAGCCCGGACGTGATCGCCACCACCGTCTCCTCTCCCTTGGAGGAAACGATCAATGGCGTGGAGAACAGCTTATATATGTCCTCACAAGGAACCGCCGACGGCACCATGAGCCTAACGGTGACTTTCAAACTCGGCACGGACATCGACAAAGCGCAGGTCCAGGTCCAAAACCGCGTCAACCAGGCCCTGCCCCGACTCCCCCAGGAAGTGCAGCGCATCGGCGTCACCGTCACCAAACAATCGCCCGACCTCACCATGGTCGTCCACCTGCGTTCCCCCGGCAAAAAATACGACGAAATCTTCGTCCGCAACTACGCCACCCTCCAGGTCAAAGACGTCCTCGCCCGCCTCCCCGGCGTCGGTCAGGTGCAACTTTTCGGCTCGGGCGACTACTCGATGCGCGTCTGGCTGGACCCTGAAAAAGCCGCCTCCCGCAACATCACCGCCACCGATGTGGTGGCCGCCATCCAACAACAGAACGCCCAGGTCGCCGCCGGTTCCGTGGGCTCGCCCCCGCTGCGTGACGCCACCGCTCTCACCTTGACCATCAACGCCAAAGGCCGCCTCATCACCGAGGAGGAATTCGGTAAAATCGTCATCAAAATCGGCGAGCAGGGCCAGCCCGTCTACCTCCGCGACATCGCCCGACTGCAACTCGGAGCCAGCGATTACTCCCTCCGCGCCCAACTCGACAACGAGCCCGCCGTGGCCATTCCCGTCTTCCAGCTCCCCGGCTCGAATGCCCTGGAACTATCCAAAAGCGTCCGCGCCGCCATGGATGATTTGTCGAAGTCCTTCCCACCCGGTTTGGAATACAAAATCGCCTACGACCCCACCGTCTTTGTCGATAAATCCATCGACGCCGTCATCCACACGCTCCTCGAAGCCGTGCTCCTGGTCGTGCTGGTCGTCATCATTTTCCTCCAAACCTGGCGGGCCTCCATCATCCCCCTGGTCGCCGTTCCCGTCTCTCTGATCGGCACCTTCGCCGTAATGCACCTTCTCGGGTTTTCGATCAATAACCTATCACTTTTCGGACTCGTCCTGGCAATCGGGATTGTGGTGGACGACGCCATTGTGGTCGTGGAGAATGTGGAACGGAATATCGCCCTCGGCATGAATCCGCACGCCGCCACCGAGCAGGCCATGCGGGAAGTCACAGGGCCGATCATCGCCACCGCGCTGGTGCTCTGCGCGGTCTTCATCCCCACCGCCTTCATCAGCGGCCTCACCGGTCAGTTCTACAAACAATTCGCCATCACCATCGCCATCTCCACGGTGATCTCGGCCTTCAACTCCCTCACCCTTTCCCCCGCCCTCAGCGCCATCCTGCTCCGCGAGCACGGCGCCAAAAAAGACTTCCTCTCCCGTGGCATCGATGCCGTGTTCGGCTGGTTCTTCCGCGGCTTCAACAAGTTCTTCGACGCCGCCGCCCGCGGCTACGGCTGGGGCGTCCAGCGCATCCTGCGCTTCAGTCTGGTGGCCGTGCTCATCTACGGCGGCCTCATTTTCCTGACCGCTAAGGTGTTCGAAAAAGTCCCCACCGGCTTCATCCCCGGCCAGGATAAACAATACCTCATCGCCATCGGAAAACTCCCCAACGGCACGTCCCTGGAGCGCACGGAAACGGTCATCAAACGCATGTCGGAAATCGCCATGGAAACCCCGGGCGTCGCCACCTCCGTCGCCTTCCCCGGTCTTTCCATCAGCGGCTTCACCACCAGTTCCAGTGCCGGGATCGCCTTCATCTGTTTGGATGATTTTGAAAAACGCACCACCCCGGAAACCACCGGCGCGGCCATCACCGCCGCAATTCAAAAACGCCTCTTCGCGGAAATCCCCGACGCCCTGGTCATTGTCGTCCCGCCCCCGCCCGTCAATGGTCTTGGCACCAGCGGCGGCTTCAAAGTGCAGATCCAGGACCGCGCCAGTCTTGGTTATAAAGAGCTGTATGAGGTCACCCAGAAGGTGATCGCCAAGGCCCGCGCCAACCCCGCCTTCGATCCCCGCCAGATTTACTCGAGTTTCGAAATCAATGTGCCGCAGTTGCAGATCGAGGACGACCGACTCAAGGCCATCGCCCAAGGTGTGAATCTGCAGGAACTGTATGCCACTTTGCAGATCTATCTCGGTTCGCTCTATGTGAATGATTTCAACCGTTTCGGACGCACTTATAAAGTCGTCGTCCAGGCCGAGGAATCGTTCCGCCGCACCCGCGAGGACATCAGCAAACTCAAGGTCCGGAATGCCGCCGGTGAAATGATTCCCATCTCCTCCCTGTTGGAGGTCAAGGACTCCTACGGCCCGGACCGTGTGATGCATTACAACAGTTTCCCCGCCGCCGACGTCAATGCCACCCCCGCGCCCGGATACAGTTCCGGCCAGGCGGAAGCCGCCATGACGGAAATCCTCAAGGAGGTCCTGCCCCGCGGCATGGCCTACGAATGGACGGAATTGAAATACCAGCAGGTCCTGGCAGGAAATACCGCGGTTTATATCTATCCGTTATGTCTGCTCCTGGTTTTCCTGGTGCTCGCGGCCCAATATGAAAGCCTGCGTCTGCCCGTCGCCATCATTCTCATCGTCCCCACCTGTCTTCTCAGCGCCATGCTGGGGGTCATGCTGCGCGGCGGCGATAACAATATCTTCACACAGATCGGTTTGATCGTGCTGGTCGGCCTGGCCTGTAAAAACGCCATTCTGATCGTGGAGTTCGCCCGCGAAAAACAGGAGCACGGCATGAGCGCCGCCGAGGCCGCGCTGGAAGCCTGCCGCCTGCGACTGCGCCCGATTTTAATGACCTCCATCGCCTTCATCGCCGGCGTTTATCCGCTGGTCACCAGCACCGGCGCCGGCTCGGAAATGCGTCAGGCCATGGGCACCGCGGTCTTTGCCGGGATGATCGGGGTCACCGTCTTCGGTCTCTTCCTGACGCCGGTGTTTTATTATCTTCTCATGAAATGGGGCGAAAATAAAAAGCAATCCACCGCCGGGGCGCACGATACGCCCGGGCCGCACGTATTGAAATAACCCGGAAACCGTCCGCGGGCCGGCCCCGGCCCGCGGGGATTTTCCCTCACTGCTTTTCTTCACTTTCCGGACCACGCCCCCCGCCGCCGGATTTTAAACTAACTATTCCCAAAATCCCCGCAAGCCCCCCATGCGACCCCCAACCCTCCTCCCCGCGCTGGCCGCCGCTCTTGCCCTGGCCGGCGCCTCCTGCCGCCCACCCGTGGCCGGCACCACCCCGCCCCCGCCAGTTCCCACGGTCACCGTCGCCAGGGGAATCGCGCGCACCGTCACCGAATATGACGATTTTGTGGGCCGCCTGGAATCCCCGCAAAGCGTCGAAATCCGCGCCCGCGTTTCCGGCTATCTGGAAAAAGTCCACTTCAAGGAAGGCGGCGAGGTGAAACAGGGCGACCTCCTTTTCACTATCGATCCCCGGCCCTATCAAGCCACGGTGGACCGATTCCTGGCAGATCTTGACCGCGCCAAAATCCGCGCCGAACTCGCCCGCAGCGAGGCCACCCGCGCGGAAAAACTGGTCGCCTCCCGCGCCATTTCCTCCGAGGAGGCCGAAACCCGCGTGAAGGCCCTGACAGAAGCCGAGGCCGCCATCCGCTCCGCCGAAGCCGGATTGAACGCCTCGAAACTCGACCTCGAATTCACTTCCATCCACGCCCCCATCACCGGCCGCATCGGTCAGGCGCTCGTCACGCCCGGCAACCTCGTCGGCGGCGGCACCAGCGTTGCGACTCTCCTGACAACCCTCGTCGCACTGGACCCGATTTATTGTTATGTGGAGGTGGACGAGCGATCCTCCCTCAAATACCGGACCCTCGCCCGCGAGGGGAAACGGGAGAGCGCCCTCTTCAAGGAAATCCCCGCCCGCATGGGCCTGACCAATGAATCGGGCTTTCCCCATGAGGGAAAAATCGACTTCGTGGACAACGCCATCAAGCCCGACACCGGCACCATCCGCGCGCGCGGCGTGTTCCCCAATGCCGACCGCCTCATGGCTCCCGGCTTTTTCGCCCGCCTCCGCATTCCCGGCAGCGGCCGTTACGAAGCCGTGCTCATCCGCGACAGCGCCCTCGGCAGCGACCAGGGCCGGCCTTACGTGCTGGTCGTCGGCCCTGACAATAAAGTCCAATACCGCGGCGTGACCACCGGCCCCATGGAGGACGGCCTGCGCATCATCCGCGAAGGATTGAAACCGGACGAGCGCATCGTCATCACCGGCCTTCTCGCCGCCCGACCCGGGGCGACGGTGAATCCCACGGAAAGTGAAATGCTGACGAAGGAAACCGCTCCGGCCAAATGAACCTTCCCCGCTTTTTCGTGGACCGCCCCATCTTTGCGGCGGTGCTCAGCATTGTGATCACCATCGTCGGTGGTCTGGCCTACCTGGGTCTCCCGGTGGCGCAATATCCCGACGTCATCCCGCCCACCGTCGTTGTCAGCGCGACGTATCCCGGCGCGAATGCCCAGACTCTTTCCGACACCGTGGCCGCGCCGCTGGAGCAGGAAATCAACGGGGTGGAAAACATGTTATATTTGTCGTCGTCCTCCACCGGCGACGGACGGCTGAACGTGACCGTGACCTTCAAACTCGGCACCAATCTGGACCAGGCTCAGGTGCTGGTGCAGAACCGCGTGAACGCCGCCCTGCCCCGGCTCCCGGAGGAAGTCCGGCGACTCGGCGTCTCGGCTTTGAAGCGCTCCCCCGACCTCACCATGGCGGTCCAGTTTTTCTCGCCCGACGATTCCCGGGATACGATTTACCTGGCAAATTACGTCTCCCTCCAGGTCACCAACCGCATCGCCCGACTTCCCGGCGTCGCCGAAGCCGGTTTGCTGGGCGGGCTTGATTTCACGATGCGCATCTGGATGGATCCGCAGAAAATCTCCGCCCGCCGCCTGACCGCCGGCGATGTCGTCCGCGCTATCCGCGAGCAAAACGTCCAGGTGGCCGCAGGGCAGCTGGGCCTGCCGCCCGTCCCCGCCGGCACGGAATTCCAATACACCCTGACCGCCCAGGGCCGTCTCCTGACACCCGAGGAATTCGGAGACATCGTAATCCGCACCGGCGACAACGGCGATGTCATCCGCGTCCGCGACGTCGCGCGCATTGAAATCGGGAGCAAGGACTACTCGC
>JAQGPD010000080.1 GCA_028293305.1 Verrucomicrobiales bacterium
TTTGCGGCCCATCCGGCGGCTTGTCAACATTAATAAGATTTTGAAGTCCTCTGACTTTCGGGGCAAAAGTCGCCCGAAATCCGGGGAAAATCACGCCAAGTCCCTCAATTTACGGCCTTGAACCCCACTACTGTTCAACGCTTTCACAAAACTTCCTTTTTTTTCCATTCAACAAATTTACAGTCCACTTGTCCGAGAGACGACGGATTTCCAAAATATCTCTTGCCGTGAACGCCCCGGACCGCTGAATAAACCCACCGTCCGCCCCCAACCCGACCGCTTTCCTTTTCAATATGAAGTTCCACCCCGCCCGCCTGCTGGTTCCACTCCTTTTGCTTTCCTGCTCCAGTTGCGCGCTTTTCGATCCGCGTCCCACGAACCAAGCCGCCGATAAACTGGCGGTCGTGCCGCCGGAATTCCTTCTCACCCGATACGCCCCCCTGAATCGCTGGCTGGACACCGCCGTGCGCGTGCAGATTTTCGATGTTCCGCTGAGTCAGGTCATTCAGGAGCCCTGCCTCCAAGGGGTGAATTACCGCATCGTCCAACCGCCTATGGACGATCCGATTATCTTCATCGATAAACTCGCCCTCACCCGTCGGCAGCTCCTCTGGTCCCTCGCCCAGGACCACCAGCTCCACATGACCCCGGTCTTTGCCGAGCCCAATCGGCCAGCCTACATCGAAATCCGTTCCCGTGCCGCGCGGAACGACGCCAAAGCCCGCGGCGATCGTTGATTTTCAAAAGCTTTCGTGGCCCGCCCTGGACTTGTCGCGGGAAATCCGACTAGGCATTGCATTTCCGCAGGGCAATGCTTCCCTGCGGCGCTCCCATGCCACTCGAATACAGCCGCCCCCCCCAGCCTGCCCCCCCGGCCCCTTCCCTTCTGCGGAACCTCGGCCTCATGGCACTCCGGATCACCCTTGGAGCACCCCTCCTTTTTTGTCACGCTTGGCCGCAGGGCCGCGCTGGCTGGTCCCATCTCTGGTATAAAACGCCCTGGGAGCTGCCCCCGCAGCTGACATCGCTCGGATTTCCCCTGCCTCTGGCCATCGCCCTCACCCTCACGGTGCTGGCGATTATCGGCAGCCTCTTCATCCTCATCGGGTTGCTCACCCGCACCAGCGCGGCGGTGTTGTCCGCCATCAGCCTGCTTTCCGCATTCCTTTACAACGCCTACCCGGCCGTGGCCGAGGTTTCCTTCCTTTATGGGGGAGCCTTCATCGCCCTCTGCCTCTGCGGACCGGGAGCCATCGCGCTCGACCACATTCTCCGTAGCCTGACCAAACGCCGGGCTTGAGCGCCCTGGGCCCAATTCAGCACTAGGAATCACCCGCCCGGTGAATGCCGTCATCCCTGTTCGGGAATCCATCGGCAAGGAAAGATTGACTTATCTCCGCTAAAATCCTTTATTGCTTTGGAAAAGTTGAATATTCACTTTTTCCAGCCATGGATACCTTGCCGCTCACCCATCCCGTCGAACGCCTCCTCTTTGGACTTACCCTCGCCGGCTTTGTGAGCATTGTCTGCTGGAAAGCCGGCGCCCCACCCCTTCATCCACCGGACTCCGCCCTCGTCCAACCCCATGAATTTCCGCGCTTTTCCCCAAACCTCCCGGACGCTCAAGGCCCTTTGCTTCAGTCCGCAGCCTTGTCTCTTCATATTTCCGGCCCTCATATTCCTGACCGCATGCAGTGAAAAATCCCGGGAAATCCCTGTCGAAACCACATCCATTCAAATCGAAAAAGGCCCGGACGGCCTCGTCCGCTCCAAAGGCCGCCCGGAACCGCTCACCGGGGAAGTCCTCACATTCACCCACGGCACCACCAAACAATCCGTCGAGCCCTATCTCGAAGGAAAACCCCACGGCATCTGGACCCGCTACTGGTCCACGGGCCACGTCAAACGCGAGCAGCGCTGGGATCACGGTGATCAAATCCACCAACGCCAATGGTATGAGGACGGCACCCTCAAGGAGGACATGGAAATGCGCCAGGGCATCGCTTTCGGCCAAGTCCGCCTTTACTGGCCGGACGGCCGCATCCGCCGCGTCGCCCTCGTTGGCGAAAACCTCAGCCCGCACGGCCACGTCCTCGAATACAATGAGGACGGTTCCGTCATCGTGGATGCCATTTTCCACCACGGCCAGTTTGTCAGCGGCCTCCGCAAAGAAGATTCTCTTGCACAGCCCGCCACCGCACAGGCACACTGACGGCCTATGAGCCGCCTCCGCCCGATTTTACTCTTCGCTTTCTCCCTGCTCGCCATCCCCGCCACAACCTCCGCCGCCGACCCCGCCCGGCCTCCCGTGCGCGAGCCCGACCGCATCATCCATCCGTGGCAGGAAGGGGATTGGAAAGGAAATCTCCCCTCCGGCTGGACCACTCCCGGACCGGAAATCCAAGCGCCCACCGACCACATGGGCGGCATCATCACGATCAAAAACGTCTCGGATCCCATCCTCGCCTACTTCGCTCCCGCTCCCGCCTCCGCCTCCGCGGCGAAAGGACTCATCATCTGCCCCGGCGGCGGCTATAACATCCTCGCCTGGGACCATGAAGGCACCGAGGTCGCCACCTTCCTCAGCGCACGCGGCTACCACGCCTGGGTTTTGAAATACAGGCTCCCAAGACCCGGCAACCTCGACACCGTCCGCCACCTCCCCGCCCTCCAGGATGCCCAGCGCTCCATCAGCTTCATCCGATCCCAGGCGGAAACATTCAAACTGGAT
>JAQGPD010000083.1 GCA_028293305.1 Verrucomicrobiales bacterium
GAAAGCGGCGAACCCGGAAAACCGATCACCCTGATGAGCGAGGTGGGAGCCGTCCTTTCCGGCATCGGCATGCCCAAAGGCGAACATGTTATTGCGATCTATTCCCAAAGCCATATCCGCATCATGGGCCTCGAAATCCGGGACACCCTCACTGCGAAAAGCGGATGCGCCATATTCTTCGAAGGCGGCGGACGCGGCATTGAAATCAAAAATTGCTATCTCCACCATCTTAAAGGCCGCGAGGCCGGCGCCATAGGCATCTTCGGCACCGACCCCGCGGTCGCGGTTTCGGATTTGATCATCGAAGGCTGCCGCATCGAGCACTGCGAACCCGCGCGGAGCGAGGCCTTGGTGCTCAACGGAAATGTGGATGGCTTCAAAGTCACTGACAACTCCATCAGTGACATTAATAACATCGGCATCGACTTCATCGGCGGCGAGCGCGACATCATGAAGGACATCACCAAAGTCGCCCGCAACGGCGTCTGCTCCGGCAACCGCGTCACCCGCGCCCGGTCCACCTATGAGGATGGTTATGCCGCCGGAATCTATGTGGATGGCGGACGGGATATCATCATCAGCGGCAACACGGTGACCGAATGCGACCTCGGCATCGAGATCGGCGCGGAAAACGCGGGCCAGCAGACCAAAGGCATCGTCGTGGAGGACAATGTGTTATTCAGAAACGACAAGGCGGGACTTGTTTTCGGCGGCTACGACCGGAAACGCGGGCGTGTGACCGGCTGCACTTTTCGTCGCAACATCCTCTGGCACAACACCTCCCACAAGAACGCCCAGGCGGAGTTGTGGATCCAGGAAGCCATGGACAACCGCGTGGAGCGCAACATCATCGTCCCCGGCCCCGGCGGGCTCATGGCCCAGGTCGTCCCCGGCGGGGTCAAAAATATATTTTCCAATAACATCTGGTGGAGCGAACTCGGCACCCGGCCGGCATGGACCTGGGGGAACGAACACGGCACCGGATTCCCGGATTGGCAAAAAGCCACCGGCACGGAAACGGGTTCACTTTGGAAAGACCCGGCCTTTCCCGCGCCGGCACAGGGGAAATTCACACGCTGATCCCCGCCTCCGCGATGGCGGGAGGATGAGGATTCCGTGAGGGGCGCACGGTGGTAATTCAAAGCACTTTTTGTAACCGGAAAAAGGCTGCGGCGGCGTTCTCTATAGTGAGGTCCGACATCACCAACACCTCCATCCTCTCAAGATCATGTTCGCGTTTATTTTATTATTTGTGGGCACCATGGCCATATCGCTGATCGCGGGGGCCAGGGTGAAATCGCAATTCCGCCGCTGGAGCGGCGTGCATGCCACCTCCGGACTCACCGGTGCCGAGGCGGCCTCCAAAATTTTGCGCCAAGCGGGCATCCACAATGTGGAGGTCGTTCCCTATGAGGGCATGCTTTCCGACCACTATGACCCGGTAAACCGGCGCTTGGCCCTTTCGGAAGGCGTTTACAGCAGCCGATCCGTCGCCGCCCTCGGCATCGCTGCCCACGAAGCAGGTCACGCTCTGCAACATGCTCAAGCTTATGCCCCTCTGGCTTGGCGCATGGGCGCCGTGAAGATCACAACATTCGCCTCCGGAGCCATGATGTTCCTGCCCATCGTGTTCTCTCTGCTCGGACAGGTTACCCTTGGGCTGACGATCATGGTGATCGGCCTCTCCATCATGATGCTTTTCAACCTCGTCACACTCCCTGTGGAGTTCGATGCCAGCCGCCGCGCCAAGGCCCTTCTGCTGCGCAGCGGAATGATCAGTCCAGGCGAGGAGCAACGCGGTGTCAACAATGTGCTCGACGCCGCCGGCCTCACCTATGTCGCCGCTTTTGTGAGTTCCCTGGCTTATCTTCTCTATTATCTTGTCCCTCTCCTAACTGGACGTTCCGAGGAGTGAATGACAAGGTCTGACCAATCTGGTGGCCGCAGGTTATAGGATGGTTCCTGCCCCACCCCCCCGGTTCCGGCCCACGCCGGGACCGGGCCTTTTTTTGCCGGGATGCGCTGATTCGATGTAAGCCTTTGGCGAGCGCCCATGGGGTCGCCGGGGGATCGGCGCTCGGGGGGCTGCCGCTTCTTCCCACTCAGGCGGCCTGGGCCACAACCGGCCCGGGACTGGAAATCGCTGCGTAACGGCGTGGGGTCAGGGTGTGCGGGGCGTGGGTGCCTTTTCGGAGGCGAGGCGGGTGAAGAGCCATTTGAGATAGGCCCGCGGGTTGAGGCCGCGCCGCAGGCCGCGGCCCGGCCGGCTGTAAACCTAAAAGAGAAAGGGGAAAACTGGCCCAAGTGCTGCAATTGACGTATTCTCAAGGGAATGAGCGTTTCCCCCGTCTCTGGTTTCCCTCACCCGCAGGGTGAGTCCGTTCCAGCGTCCTTTCCCATTTCGGGTTCGTGGCCGGTTCCACGCGGAGTGGGATGAAACCTCGTAGGTGACGCGTGAAGGCTCCCTGTTGTTCTTTTTCCAATTCCTCCAATCCGGCGGACGCTGGGAGCACTTCCTTGAAAACTGCCCCCTGACTTATTCCGGCGACCGGGGCAGCGGGGCCCAAAATGTGCTGGGAACCGTGCTGCTCTCCATCCTCGCCAGCCATTGGCGCTAGGCCCACATCAACGGTGTGCGCGGCGACGGCACGAATCCCGGCC
>JAQGPD010000094.1 GCA_028293305.1 Verrucomicrobiales bacterium
GAATGAAACTGTAACCCAGCGCCGCCAACCCCGCCGTGCGCCACAAAAACAATGTCGGACGCGCCTTCGCCTTCAGCGAGAGCGACCGGATCAGGGCATCGAATTCGTCATCCGTCATGGTGGTTGAACAGTGGATATGACACCGACCGCGCCGTTTGACTAGCCGGAAAATTCTTTTTTGCGGCCACCGGGCCTGGATTTTTTCCGGGAAGGTTTTTTTCCTGGTTTCTTCCGCGCCTCAGGGCACGCCCCGATGGCCACGTCCAGGCCGGGGAGGTTTTTCCGTCCAAACCATCCGAAGGACCAAGGACTGATATTAATCCGGCGTTTGTATTTTTGCTAACAGGTGGCGCGGAATAACGGTCCCGGGGCGGGGCGGGCGCAAATTCCTAGGAAATGAAGGAGGTGTTCAAAAAATGTTGTGGATTGCTGGCCGGAAAATATAATTAAAATAATACCATTTTAATTTTGACTTTGCCCCGAATCTGCTCCTTGCAGTGCCAGGCCGGTGCCGATTTTCATCCAACCTTAGCCTATAGAACTCGTCCCCCTATGAAAATAAGTTATACCCTCCTTTGCTCCGTAACTGTCCTGCTTTCGGGCGGTGCTCTGCGCGCCGCCACGCTGCTCTCACCTTCAGACTTCATCATCGCCATTGATGAGGACCGCACCCAAACCGGCACCAACAACGCCACCAACACCGGCGCCGAAGGCCCGGAAGCCGCCTTTGATGGAAACAATGCCACCAAATGGCTCAGCTTTGGCCGCGCATTCACGGGCCTCATCGTCACGCCCGCCACCGCCGTCTCCGTCGTCACCAGCTTGTCCTTCTCCACCGGCGGCGACGCCCCGGAACGCGACCCCGTGACCTATCAACTTTATGGAACCAACGGCGCCGTCACCTCCGTGAACAACGGCGACGGCCTGGCTGAATCCTGGACCCTCATCAGCAGCGGCGCCACCGGCATCGCCCCCTCCTCCGCCGCCGCCACCGGCCGCAACACCACGGTCGCTCCGGTCACATTCGCAAACTCCACGGCTTACAGCGCCTACAAAATCGTCTTCCCCGTCCTCCGCAGTGCGAATGCCGGTGTGTTCGATCCCGTCACCCTGGCCAACGGCGCGACTCCCAACAGCGTGCAACTGGGTGAGCTGCGCATGTTCGACGCCACCAGCACCAACATCGCCGTCACGCCCACCGCCGCAGTCGCCATCGACCAGACGGACAGCTTTTTCCCCGTCGGTGAGCGTCCGGTGGAGGCCATCGACGGCATCAAAACCGGCGGCAGCAAGCACCTCAACTTCGGTCGCGAAGGAGCGGGGCTCATCATCACTCCCACCTCCGGCTCCTCCATCCTGACAGGTATCGAGCTCACCACCGCCAACGACGTCAGCGCCCGCGACCCCTCCGCCTACAAAATCCTCGGCACCAACGACCTCATCGTCAGCTTGGAAAACTCCGCCGGCACTGCCGAAAACTGGACCCTGATCACCACCGGGACCATGGCCCTGCCGGAAGCCCGGAACACCGACGGCGGGATTTACAGTTTCGCCAACTCCCTGGCCTTCACGTCCTACAAAGTCATCTTCACCGATAACAAGGGACCGGACGGCAGCGCCAACTCCATCCAGTTCTCGGAAATCCAGCTCTACAGCGGCACCATCCCCGAACCCGTTTCCACCGGCCTCGCCGGTCTTGCCGGAGCCGGCATGTTCCTGCGCCGCCGCCGCCGCCAGGCTTGATCCGTCAACCCGTTTTTAGAATAGGCGCGCCCCCCGCGCGCCGGCCCCGGCCCTCCCAGGCCGGGGCCTTTTTTTGTCAGGGGACGGCCTCCTGGCAACTTCGGACGGGGATCATTTCCAGTTGCGGCCAGGGGGGGGGCGTCTCATGCTGATCCCTCAATACCATACATGAAAATCACCCGTGCCCTGATATCCGTTTACGACAAATCCGGCCTTGATGCCTTTGCCCGCGGTCTGCATGACCTCGGTGTGGAATTGCTCTCGACCGGCGGCAGCGCGGCCTATCTCCGGGGCATCGGCCTGCCAGTCGTGGAAGTCTCCGACTACACCGGCTATCCCGAATGCTTCGACGGCCGCGTGAAGACCCTCCACCCGAAAGTTCACGGCGGCTTCCTCTATCAACGTGAAAACCCGGAGCACGTCGCCCGCGCCGCGGAGCTGGAAGTGCCGCCCATCGACTTGTTGGTCGTCAATCTTTACCCCTTTGAACAAACCGTCGCCAAGCCCGGCGTGACCTTCGAGGACGCGGTCGAAAATATTGATATCGGCGGCCCCGCCATGCTCCGCGGCGCCTGCAAAAACCACGCCAGCGTGACGGTCATCACCGACCCCGCGGACTACGCGCCGGTCCTTGAGGAAATGCAGGCCAACAGCGGCGCAACGCACCTGAAAACCCGCGAGCGCCTCGCCATCAAGGTTTTCCAACGCACTGCGGCCTACGACACCGCGATCGCGAACTACCTCGCCAAGGAGCAGTCCACGGAAGGCTGCTTCAGCGTCAACGTCCCGTTCTATCAAACCCTGCGGAATGGCGACAACCCTCACCAAAAAGCCAGCCTCTACGGCAATTTCGGGGACTATTTCGAAAAACTCCAAGGCAAGGAACTCAGCTACACCAACGTCCTCGACATCGAAGGCGCGGTGGCCCTCGCCCTCGAGTTCAAGCGCCCGACGGTCGCCATTCTGAAACACACGAATCCCTGCGGCGTGGGCTGCGATGACGACGACCTGCGCGCCGCCTGGGACAAGGCATTTGAAACCGACCGCCAGGCTCCCTTCGGCGGGGTCATCGTGACCAACCGTCCCCTGACCGAACGCCTGGCCCGCGTGATCAGCGAGATTTTCACCGACGTGATCATCGCCCCGGATTTCGAGGCGGATGCCCGCGCGATTTTGCAGAAGAAGAAAAACCTGCGCCTGATGCAGGTGAATATGGAGGCCTTCAGCCAATGGCAAAACAGCAATCCCATCATCCGCAGCGCTCCCGGCGGGCTGATGGTGATGGACCGCGACGTTCGGGCGCTGGGCCTGCAGGATCTGGAGGAGAAATTCGTGACCAAACGTCCGCCGAGCAAGGAGGAGTTGGAAGCCATGCGTTTTGCCTGGAAAGTCTGCAAGCATGTGAAGAGCAATGCCATCGTCTTCGGCGCGCATGACCGCACGCTCGGCATCGGCGCCGGCCAGATGAGCCGCGTGGACTCCTGCCGCATCGCGGTGTGGAAGGCTCAGGAAGCCGGGCTTTCCCTGGAAGGCAGCGTCGTTGCCAGCGATGCCATGTTCCCGTTCCCGGACGGCCTGATCGCCGCCGCCAATGCGGGCGCCACCGCCGCCATCCAGCCCGGTGGATCCGTCAAGGATCCGGACGTCATCGCCGCCGCCGACGAGCGCGGCATGAGCATGGTCTTCACCGGCCACCGCCATTTCCTCCATTGAGAAATACCGGGAACCCGCCGGCCCACCCTGGGGTCCGCGGAGTTCCCATCACAAAAGCGGCTCATCGCGCGGGTGCTGGTTTCCGGCGGCGCGGGGCGTGCGTATTGTAAACTAACGGATTTAATCTAACGGATTCAAAGTGACGTATTCAAACTAACGGATTAGAGTGACGGATTTAAACTGACGGATTTAAACTAACAGAAGACAAATATATGTTGGAACTCGGAGTGAACATCGATCACGTGGCCACGCTGCGGCAGGCGCGTTATGCGCGCACCCCGCAGGCCCATAATGTGGAACCCAGTCTGCTGGAAGCCGTTGCGGCCTGCCAGGCGGCCGGGGCGGACGGCATCACCATCCATCTGCGCGAGGACCGGCGGCACATCCAGGACGCGGACCTCGCCGCCATCCGCGCCTTGCCGGGCGTGCGCGTGAATCTGGAAGTCGGCAATACGGCCGAGATCATCGGCATCGCCTGCCGCACCCGCCCGGACAGCGTCTGCATGGTGCCGGAAAATCGTCAGGAAGTGACCACGGAAGGCGGCCTCGTTGTGGTGGCCCTTGAAGCAGGGGTGACGGCTTCCACTGCCTTGTTGAGAAAGGATGGGATCCGCGTCAGTTTGTTCATGGATCCCGAT
>JAQGPD010000138.1 GCA_028293305.1 Verrucomicrobiales bacterium
AAAAACCCCCTCACCAAACCGACAAAACCCCCAAAAACGCTTCCGCCACCGCCGCATCATTTAACACCAACGTGCCCTTCGAGATCCTGCGCCCTGACGAAGTTTCCGCCATGACCAGAGGGTCGCCTTTTTCTATTTGATCGGCATAAACCGCCAGGGAAGCAAAACCCTGCGACTGCACGCCACGGCGGTGGACCACGCGGAAAGTCAAGGTGCGCGCGGGATCCACCAGCCGGCGGAGGTCCAGGGCCACCCGGCCCATGGTGGTCCGTGGATTGATCTCCACCAATGGCCGCAGAAGCACCTTGCCGTCGCTTCCCCGGTATAGGAAGGCATCGATCCCCAGCGCCCCATGCAGCTTGTCCATCCCCGGCATCGAGGCCAGCAGGTTGGGCAGGATCGAGTGATAAAGCGCGTCCGCGCCGCTTTCATGCAGGCAGCGCGCCGCCTCCGGAGGCAACAGCCGGGTGAAGGCCGGCGCGGATTCGCACGCCAGGAACCGGCCGCCGGCATCGTTCACCAGGTGGACCTGACCTTTCAATTTCGGCAGGCTGCCGGGCACGAGTTCATATTGGCAGGAAAAGTCCGCCACCCGTTCCAGCCAGGGTTCCACCACCACCGCCTCCTGTTGATGCAGCACCGGCCGCAGCCAGGTCAGATCCCGCTCGGTCAGCCCGGCGGTATCCACGCGGACCAATCCACGGCCCGCGATGCCCCAGGGCGCTTTCAGGACCGCGCGGGAATAACCTTTTTCCGCCAGCCGGGCCAAAGCCGCCGCCACCCCGCCGGTGTCCCCGGCCACCACGCCGCACGTTTCGTCAGGAAAACCCTGTTCCCTCACCAGCCGTTCCGCAAATCCAACCGCCGAAGTCTTGGCGTATAACATTCTTTGACCGGCATCCCACGGCACCCCGGCAAACCGGGCCTCTCCCGCGTTTCCGACCAAATCCCCCAACAATTCCGCGGAATCCGCCGACCACGCCCAGGGCCGCAGCCGACCGAGCTTCCGGGTCCGCAACAGGGAGTCCGCCGCGATTTTTCCATCCTTGGCCAGCAATTCAAATTGCGGCAACTCCACCCCCGCCGCGCGCAAGCGGCGCAGATGCGCAATCCCCGGCATCCGTTGCACCAGCACCACATCCTCCGTGTGCAGGCTGAAAACCGGCAGCAGATCCAAGTCACGCGCCAGCGCCGCCGTCGTCGGTTCCTGGCGCGCCGTGGCCGCGCTGCGGGTCAGCGCGCAGGCCTCCGCCGCCGGATTGAAAAATCCCACCCACGGCGTCCGCCCGCGGCTGTGGGAAAAGAGGTCCAGCGCATCGATGAAATCCTCACTGAATCCCGCCTCGCGCCGGCCCTCGCGGTTGAAGGGCGCGTTCCCCTTCGCCCGCGCCGGCGAAAGCGGGAAAACCATGCGCCCGCTCCACGCCTCCCAGTCGCCGCGCGTGGGCTCCTTCCAGCGCCGGAACCACGTCAGGCCATAGCCCACATGGGAAATCTCGTCCTTGTAAATCCGGTCCAGCAAATCACCGGTCGCCACATCCCCCATCTGCCGGAAAAGCAGCCCATAATGCCGGGCGTAGTCCAGATTCGCCTGCTCGAATGTCAGGCTCAATTGACTGACATAATCCAGCGGCGTCGCCATGCCCGAGATGCTTTTCCAGAAAAATCCATTCACCGGCAAATCGCCGAACTTCAACCCGCCCTCCGCCTCCATCCTTTCCCGATATAACCGCGTATGCTCCTGCTCCTCCCGCAATGTGTGCACCAGCCCGCGCCGGAACGCCGCCGGGGCGTCCGGAAATTTCAATAGCGCCAGCGCCATCAATTCCACCGCCAGCAGCTCATGATTCGCAAAGGCATGCAACAAAACCGCGCGGGCTTCGGCATTGTGTAGCTCATCCGCGCGGGGCAGGCGCGCCCGCTCACCGCGTTGGGAAAATTTCAGTCCTTCCGGCCGGCCCGGGAGGTCCGGCACCGCCCATTTTCCTCCTCCCGCCGCTCCGCCGACGCCCGGAATCCCGGGTGAAAAATCCGTCAAAACGCCCCCGGGAGGCTGCAACAGCTTCTCCTCCAACGTGTCGGCCGTCAGCACCCGACTGGCGAATTCCCTTATTTCCATAAGCCGCCATCCTTACCGTGCCCAGGTGGAAATTCAATGGACGTCGGGCGATTAAGGGTTATGTCAACAAATCCCCTACCCCCTATGAAGTTGACCTCCCTCCTCATGGCCTGCGGCTCCTCCGCCCTTGCCCTCCTCCTTTCCAGCTGCGCCACGCCCTACACCGCCCAGACCATGCCCCCAGGCATCGTCCGCGGAGCCGATGGCACACTTTACTACGATCCCAGCGCCCGCGGCCACGCTGCCCCCGGCCAGCCGAATGCCCCCGCCGCACCTCCGGATGTCATCAGCTTCTGGGAAGGCGGCCCCGGAAACGGCCCCTCCCGCGTGCGCATCAACCGCGCGGAACAAACCGCTTATTTCTACCGCGGCGACCAATTGATCGGCAAATCCTGGCTCTCCACCGGCGACGCCGGCCACACCACCCCGGCCGGCAGCTTCCGCATCATCCAAAAAAACAAATGGCATAAGAGCAGCCGCTACGGCGCCGCCGTCGACTCCCAGGGCAATGTGGTCGATGCGGAAATCGATATCAAAAAGGACCGTCTCCCCCCGGGCACCAAATACGAAGGCGCCAAAATGACCAACTTCATGCGCCTCACCAACGACGGCATCGGCATGCACGCGGGCTTCCTCCCAGGCTACCCCGCCAGCCACGGCTGCATCCGCATGCCGGAACAAATGTCCGAGATTTTCTTCAACAACGTGGAACTCGGCACCCCGGTCACCATCGAATAACAATCTCCCGGCCGGGCCGGTCCTCCCGCGGACCGGCCCGGTCTTTTTTTGCCCTATCAAAAT
>JAQGPD010000098.1 GCA_028293305.1 Verrucomicrobiales bacterium
CGGGGTGGAAATCCGGAATCCCACCTTCCTTCATCCTGACTATTTCTCCATGCTGGCCTCGCACGAAGTCAGTCACATTTATAACTCCTGGGCCGGCATGCCGCCCGTTGACGAGCAGGTCGCCCTGCCAGGAAGCCTGACGAACCCCGCGTGCGTGGGCGCCAGGCTCCTGCTGAAACCCGGCCGGAAATATCAGGAGGCCGTGGACAGCTTCCAACCCTATCATGAAATAAAGGAGCCTCTGCCAACCCTCCGCGCCACCATCGCCGACCTGATCCGGCGCCGTCGCCGCTCGCCCGGCACGCGGTCCTATTTTTACGTGAACAATCGGCTGGAAGGCAATGCTCCCCGCACCATAGCGGAAATTTTCGGCATGGCCAACGAAGCCGGGCCCGGCTGATGCTAACACTCGATCGGCGGGCTCCGGGCAGGCCGGCACTAACTGGCTGCATCCACCGGCGAGTCTCAGTCCCGATCCGCGACGAACAAGGTGTGGCTGAAACGTTTCGCCTTCGGATAGGCCTTGGCGGCGATGCATTCGACTTTGGAAAATTGCTGCTTCAGCGAACGGGCGAAGGCCTCATCGCGGTTGGCCGACCAGAAGACAACCCGACCCGCGGGATGCAGCGATTCCCGGATCCGCGCCAGTCCGGCCTTGGCATAAAGGCGGGCATTTCCTTTCTGGACCAGAGGATCGGGGCTGTTATCCACGTCCAGCAGGATGGCGTGATAACGGGTTTCCGGTTTGCCGTCCATCAGATCAAAGACGTCCTTCAATTTCACGGAGACCCGCGCGTCGTCCATCAAATGGCCATTCACCTCTTTCAGATAGTCGCGGTTCCATTCCAAAATCTGGGGCAGCAACTCCGCGACTTCCACGACCGCATTGGCAGGACAAAGCTCCAGCACCCGACGCAGCGTGAACCCGAAACCGAAGCCGCCGATGAGCACGCGGGGTTTCGCAGGCAGGTCCGCACAGGCGAGTTCCGCCATGCGCTGCTCGGACGAGCAGGCGTCCGTGCTCATGAGCTGATTTCCGCCGATCATCAGATAATGATCGCGGTCATGGTGGATCAGATGAAGCGGCACGCCCTCGGGGGTGTGGCTGGTGGCGAGAGTCGTGATGGGTTTCATGATAGCGGGGCGCGGCGCGGGCGGCCCACGCGGAAAAGTGAACCACGCCTGTGGTCCCTCGCCGCGCCCCGGTCAATCGCGGGTGCGCTCAATCCGCCGCGAGGAAACGCACACAAACCGCGCCGCCGACTTTGATTTTGGTGTCCGTGGGGCTGAGTTTGCCGGTGTCCGGATCCACTTTCAGGACCACGGCGGTGTTGCTGTCCTGATGCCCGACGATCATCCAACGGCCCGTGGGATCGAGGCTGAAATTGCGCGGAATCTTCCCGCCGGCGGGGGCGTTTTGGATCAGCGTGAGTTTTCCCGTTTCGGGATCGCAGGAGAAAACGGCTATGGTGTCGTGCGTGCGGTTGGAGACATACACATTTTTCCCATTGGGATGGGCCACGGTTTCGGCGGTGCTGAACCCGGGTTTGTCTTGGTCCTCCGGCGGCAGGGTGGAGGCGGAACTGACCAAAGTAAATTTACCGGAATCCGCCGCATAGGTCAGGGTGGAGACATTCATGAGCATCTCGCCATTCACGAAAGCGAATTTGCCGGAAGGGTGGAAGGCGAAGTGCCGGGGGCCCGTGCCGGGCGGGAGCACGGTCTCGCCCGCCAGCTTGAAACTGCCCGCGGCGGGATCGATTTGATAGGTCAGCACCTTGTCCAGTCCAAGATCGCATACAAACCCATAACGGTTATCCGGGCTGCGGTTGAAGCTGTGGGCGTGGGGTCCTTTTTGGCGCTGCGGGTTCACGCTGGAGCCCTCGTGCTGCGCGAAGGTGACCGGTCCGGAGACGGAGCCATCGTCCTTGATTTGATAGGAAGCCACGCTGCCGCCGCCATAATTGGCGACCATGGCCATGCGTCCGGTGGCGTCCAAGGAGATATGACAGGGCCCGTCACCGCCGGAGTCGGCCTGATTGATCAGCTTCAAAGTGCCGTCCGCCTTGTTGATGGCGAAGGCACTGACCGGTCCGCCTTTTTTCCCCTTCGTCGCGGATTCGCCGACGGAATAAAGAAACTTCCCGTCCGGATGAATGGCCAAAAAGCTGGGGCTGGCGGTTTCCGCGGCCACCACGGGTTCTGTCAGGGTGCCTGTGGCGGAATTGAATTCGGAAAGGTGGATCCCCTTCGCACCGGTCTTCGCATTGGTGTAACAACCAAAATAAACATGCCAGTGATCGCCGGCGATGGACGCGGTGGGGGCAAGGAGGGACATGGCGAGAAGGAGCGTGGTTGGTTTCATATCGGATGGGCTGGTAGGCACAATACGGCACCCGGCGGAATTTCCATCAAAGACTCTTCCCGGCCCTGGATATCGTGGGCCAGCCCAGCCGACCCTGCCAGGAAATCCGATTTGTTATTTCCGGCCGTCGTCCTGACATATCAAGCCCTTCCCGTGGATTTGCACTTTGGAACGCCGCATTGCGCTGCCCGCATCCCGCTATAGTTTGAGGCATGTGGGAAAAATCAGAAACCGGGTCACGGTTGAAAATAAGGATCACGCCTGCCGCTGAGCAGGCGGTCCGGCACGGCCACCCCTGGGTCTATGGGGACAAGGTCCGGCAACAAAACCGCCCGGCGGAAACCGGCGAGATCGCGGTGATCTATGACCGCTCGGACCGGTTCCTGGCATTGGGATTTTATGACCTGGATTCCGCCATCCGGCTGCGCATCATCCACCATGGCCGTCCGGCGACGATTGATGACGCGTGGTGGCGCGGGAAGCTGGCCGACACCCTGGCCAAGCGCCAGTCCCTGTTCGGTCCTGACACCACGGGCTATCGCCTGATCAATGGCGAGAATGATGGCTGGCCGGCGCTGATCCTGGATCAATACGGCGATACGCTGGTGCTGAAAATCTATGCCGCGTTCTGGCTGCCGCGCCTGCGCGAGATCGAAGCGCTGCTCCGCGAAACCCTCGCCCCGCGGGCCATCGTTCTGCGCCTAAGCCGGAACCTCATCGCCCGCGCCGCCAAGCACTATCAACTGGAGGAGGGCTTCCTGGGCGACCCCGGGGACGACACGGTCACGTTCCTGGAGAACGGACTAACATTCGAATCCGAAGTGCGCTTTGGTCAGAAAACCGGCTTCTTTCTGGACCAGCGCGAAAACCGGCAACGCGTCGAAACCCTCGCCCACGGCCAGGACGTGCTGAACGCGTTCAGCTTCAGCGGCGGGTTCTCGCTCTACGCGGCCCGCGGCGGTGCGGCCTCCGTGACGGACCTGGATATCTCCGAGCATGCACTTGATAGTGCGCGCCGGAATTTCGGCCTGAATGCGGCGCATCCCGCCGTCGCCGCCGCCCGGCATGAAAGCCACCAGACCGATGCCTTCGCCTGGTTGAACGATGCCTGCCGTCAAGGCGGACCGCGGTTTGGACTTGTTATCACGGATCCGCCATCGCTCGCCAAACGCGAGGCCGAGCGCGCCGGCGGCATTGATGCCTATCATCATTTGGCGTTGAACGCCCTGCATCTTTTGCGCCCCGGCGGCACGCTGTTGGCGGCGTCCTGCAGCGCCCACGTCTCCGGCGCGGAATTCCGTCAGGCGGTCGAACGCGCGGCCCGCCACGTGCTGGGTAACCATTGGGAAACGCTCTGGACCGCAGGCCACGCGCCGGACCATCCCGTCAGTTTCCATGAAGGGGAATATCTGAAAGCCATAGCTATCCGGGCCTCCTGAGGATTTGTTATTTCAAATCAGTTTCCGTTCAGTCCGAATCACTTCTATTCTACTCTATCCATTATCCA
>JAQGPD010000110.1 GCA_028293305.1 Verrucomicrobiales bacterium
TCCGCCCATTCATCGATTCCAAAAACCAGTGGAGCTTTTCCGGGGGCGAAGTTCATGGCGCCGGTTTCGGCGACACGGGCACTGCGGAAGAGGGGCAGGACCTGACTGACAATAAAAACAAAGATGCCGAAAACGGCGATGATGATACCCAGCCCGCCGGCTTTGATGGCGAACGTCATGAAGCGGTCAAAGCGCAAAGTGGCCGGAGCGACTTTAAAACGTTCGGGGACCACGGGCGGAGGGGACGGCATAGGGGCAGACGGGTGCGACAGTTTTCCCCGGCCTGCAACTTTTTCCGCCGGGGAAGGCGGCCCCGGGATGACCGGGACCGCCATGATTTTCAAGGGCTCTCTACTTGGACGGCGATATTATTTACCGATTTTGAGTTCCTTGGCGATTTCCGGGGTGATGGGGTAATAACCATCTTTCACCACGATTTCCTGGCCGGACTTGGAGACCACGAATTTCAGGAACTCGCCGGTCAGTTTGTCCATGGGAGTGTTGGGCTTCTGGTTGACGTAGATGTAGAGGAAGCGGGCCATCGGATAGTCACCGGAAAGGCAGTTGGCGTAGTTGGCGTCCGTGAATGCGGCGCCGGCCTTGGCGGCGAGAGGCACTGCCTTCACACCGGAGGTCAGATAGCCCATGCCGGAATAACCGATGCCGAGCACGTCGGATCCCACCCCCTGGACCACGGCGCTGGAGCCGGGCTGTTCCTTGACGGTGGCTTTGAAGTCGCCTTTGGACAGCGCGTGCTCCTTGAAGAAGCCGTAGGTGCCGGAGGCGCTGTTGCGGCCGTAGATGGAGATGGACTTGCCCGACCAGGCGCTCAGACCGGCGTCACCCCACTGGGCGATGTCTTTGCCACCCGCCTTGAAGGTGCTGGAGAAAATGCCGTCCACCTGCTGCATGGTGAGGCCTTTGAGCGGATTGTCCTTGTGCACAAAAACCGCCAGGGCGTCGATGGCCACTTTGATTTCGACGGGTTTATAACCGAATTTTTTCTCGAATTTGTCGAGTTCGTCCTGCTTCATCGCGCGGCTCATGGGGCCGAGCTGGGCGGTGCCTTCGATGAGGGCGGGCGGCGCGGTGGCGGAGCCTTTGCCTTCGATCTGGACGTTGACGTTCGGATATTGTTTTTTGAATCCTTCGGCCCAGAGCGTCATCAGGTTGTTCAGGGTGTCGGAGCCGATGGAATTGAGATTTCCGGAAATGCCGCTGACGGCTTTGTAGGCGGGGATGGCGGCATCCACGGTGACTTTTTCGGCGCGGGCACCGAAGGCGGCGAAGGTGGCGCAGAGCAGCACCAGCGGCAGCTTTTTGAGGAGGGTGGGACGAAGTTGCATGTGGATAGGGTGTGTGTTTTGCAAGGCTGCCGTCCAGTGCTTCACGGAATATCCCGAACACCCGGCAACGCTGCATCCTGTGCGCGGTGTTTGCCACGCCGACAAATTCAACTCAGTGACGATTCCGCCACATTGGCGACGGCCCCTGCGCCGCCCGGCGGCCCGGCTTTGTCGAAATCGTCACATAATCCGGTTCGACAAAGGAACAGCCTGCGGACTATCGGTATCAGGTGACGGAATCGTCACGCGCCCCCGCGCTTCCACCCTTTTCTTTTCCCCCCGATCCTTCGACCCAACGCATGCACCGGAACCAACCGCACATTTTCCGCGCCCACGATGAAGCGCTCTCCCAGCTGGACGCCGACATCCGCCACATGGGCAATCTCGCTTTGCAAAACCTCAACAACGCCACCGAAGGCCTGCTCCAACGCGACACCGGCCTCTGCAACCGCGCCATCGCCGACGATGGGGAGGTCGATGAACTCGAGAAAAAAATCGACCGCATCGGATTGGAAATCATCACGCGCTTCGGCCCCAAGGCCGCGGACCTGCGCCGGGTCATCGCCAGCATGAAGGTCTCCACCGCCCTGGAACGGATCTCCGACCACTGCGTCAGCCTGGCCCGCCGCGCGAAACGCATTTCCGAGCGCCCGCTCGTCCCGGAGACCGAGGACATCCGCCACCTTTCCGCCCTCGCCGCCGCCGGTCTGCGTGACAGCGTGGACTCGTTCTGCGACGGGCAGTTGGACAAGGCCCTCCGCCTTCAATCCCACGACTCCAGTTTGGACGAGGCGCACCAGCTGTTCACCCAACGCATCATCGCGAAACTGGAAACCGACAGCACCCAGGTGAACAATTACGTGGACCTGCTCTTCGCCACCCGCTTCATCGAACGCATCGGTGACCAATCCGTCAACATCGCGGAGGACACCGTCTATCTCATGACCGCCCTCGACATCCGCCATGGCGGAAAACGCCCTGACGAAACCTGACTGCTCCGTGGCGGCATCGTCACAGGATTCCTTCCCCTTCCCGCCCGCGCCGGTGTATTCCTTTTCCCCAAAGCCACCTTCCTTCCATGCCCGAACAACGCCATATCCTAACCGCTATTGAGGAAGCCCTCAATCAACTCGATTCCCGGATCCTCCAAATGGCCTCGCTCGTGGAGCAAAACCTCGCGCATGCCATCCGCGGCCTTCTGGATCGCGATGACGACCTCTGCAACCAGGCCATCGCCGACGACGGCGAGGTGGACAGCCTTGAGAAAAAAATCGACCAGGAAGGCCACGATATCATCCTGCGCTACGCCCCCGTCGCCCGCGATCTCCGCCGCGTGATCACCAGCATGAAGGTCTCCGCGGCCCTCGAGCGCATCTCGGACCACGCCGTCAGCCTGGCCCGCCGCGCCCGCCTGCTCAACGCCCGAACGGAAATCACGGAGACCTCCCTCGTCCGCCCGATCT
>JAQGPD010000118.1 GCA_028293305.1 Verrucomicrobiales bacterium
ACGATGATGCCGGTGAAGACGGTGAATAAAGCCATGAGTTGGACTACGAGTTCCACCTTGGAAAAAATCTCATCCAGCGTTTCCAGGACGAGTCCCAGGTCGATGGCTGAGACATTGGGCAGGGCGGTGACCACGGCCTGTTGGATCCGGGCGGAGGCGGCGGAGTCCAGAGCGCGGGTGGCTCCGACGTAGAATCCCGGCGCGCCTTCCAGCACGCCTTCCGGGAAAAGCAGGAAAAAGTTAGGCTCCATGCGCCGCCATTCCACTTCGCGCAGGCTGGTGATTTTGGCCTTCAGCGGGACGCCTTGGACATCGAACTCCAACAGATCGCCCAGGGTGAGCTGCATTTCCTTGGCCAGGCCCTGCTCCATGGAAATGGGGACGGGTTCCGTGCCGGGCTCTATTTTTCCGGTGAAGGTGCCGGCGGTGATTTTCTCGGTGGATGTCAGGGTGCCGCGGTAGGTGCTGCGGTATTCGCGGCGCAGGGTCCAGGCGGGACTGTTCAGTGTATTGTCCTTCGCGGCCTCCGCCACCGGCCGGTCCTTGTAGCGGCTGAGCTTCATGGTGACGATGGGCGCTCTGGCCAGGAGAGTCTGCCCCTGGGCTTTGAGAGTGGACGCCAGCTGCTCGATTTGATCGCTCTGGATATCGAAGAATAACAAGTTCGGCCGCTCCCCGGATCCGGAACCCGAAATCTGTCCCAGCAGTGTGGCGCGGGTCAGCGCCATGGTGACGATGAGAAACGTGCCCAGCCCCAGCGAAAGCAGGAGCAGGATGGTGCGGTTTTGCGGGCGGTGGAGATTCGCCACTCCCTGACGCCAGACATAGGGGGCGCGGGCGGGGAAAAACTTCCGCGCCGCCCAGGCCGTTAGGGCGGCGATAGTAGTTAGGATGGCGAAGGCGAAAATCAGCGCGGCGACAAAACCGAGGCCGATTTTCCAAGTGGGTGTCTGCTGGATGGCGAAGGCCGTGACCGCTGCGGTGATGAGCAGCCACAGCAGCCAGCGCAGGGGATCCGGGCGGCGGTCGGGATCGCCCAGGCCCGCGCGCAGAGCCGTCAGGGGAGTCACGCGGCGGACGGAAAGCAGCGGGATCAGGGTGAACAAAACACAGATCACCACGCCGGCGGCAAAGCCCTGGAAAACCTGCGGCCAGGAAATGGTGAAGTCCACATCGAAGGGCAGCCAGCTTTTTGCTATAAGGGGAAGCACCTGTTGCAGCGTCACCCCCAGCGCGGTCCCCAGAGCCGCACCCGCGATGCCGATGCCGAGGCCCTGGATCAGGTAAACCGCAAAACCCTGCCATGCGGACGCGCCCAGACAGCGCAGGATGGCGACGGTGTTTATTTTTTGCCGGATGTAGACGTGCATGGCGCTGGCCACGCCGATGGCTCCCAAAAACAAGGCGATGAAACCGACCAGGCTCAGGAACGCATCCACGCTTTCCACCGCCTTGCCCAGCCCCTGCTTGCGCTCCGCGACGGTGTCGGTGTTCAGCTTCAACTCGCGGAAATCCGACTTCAATTTCCTAACTTGGCGCTCCACATCAAAGCCTTCCGGGAACTTGAAAAAAGCGCGGTGCCTAACCAGACTTCCCGTGCCCGTGAGTCCGGCGGAGGCCAGTTGATTCATGGGCAGGATGACCCGCGGGGACATGGCGGTGAGGCCCGTGGAGTCGCCCGGGATTTTTTTCAATCCGCCCGCCACAGTGAAGGTTCCGGTTCCCAACTTCACGGGATCCCCCGGCTTCAGATTGAATTGGCTGAGCAGGGTTTCCTCCACCACGACCACCGGCTCACCGGCGGCGACGCGTGCGGCGGCCTCCGGAGGGTTTGTCAGGAAGTTTCCGTAAAAAGGATAGGATCCCTCGAATCCGCGCAGCGTGACCAGCCGTGTCTGACCGGCGGCGGATGGAAAAACGACCATGCTGGGGAACGTGATTTCCCGGGCCTGCTCGCCGCCGAGTCCATTCAAAAATGTCAGGGCCTCAGGAGTGAGGACACTGCGCGAGGACACCTCCAGATCCGCGCCGAGGAGCCCGCGCGCTTCCTTGTCGATGGCGGTCCGCAGATTCTCACCGACCGAGCCGATGGCCACCAACGCGGCGACGCCCAGGACGATGGATAGGGAAAAAAGCAACAGCCTGCGGCGGGAGGCGCGGCTGTCGCGCCAGGCCATTTTAAGCAGAAAACGGATCCCGCCGGCCGGGGCGGGGATTTTGTCAGGGCGGGCGGTCATGAAGCGGCGGCGGTGTCGGAGACCACGGCTCCATTTTTAAGACGGAGAGTGCGGCGGCATCGCGCGGCCAGCTCGATATCGTGGGTGACGAGCACCAGGGTGGTGCCCTTTTCACGGTTCAGTCCGAAGATGAGATCCACGATCAGATGCGCCGTGTCGCCATCCAGGTTGCCGGTCGGCTCGTCGCAGAACAGGATTTTCGGCTGGTTGATGAAAGCGCGGGCAAGGGCCACGCGCTGTTGCTCGCCGCCGGAAAGTTGGAGTGGATAGTGTCCGCTCCGCTGGCCCAGCCCCACGCGTTCCAGCAGCGCCAGCGCCTCCGCCTCCCGCGCCGCTCCGCCTTCCCCGCGGAGCTCCAGGGGCACCATCACATTCTCCAAGGCCGTCAGGGTGGGGATCAGCTGGAAGTTTTGAAAAACGAATCCCACATGCGCATTCCGCACCGCCGCCCGCTGGTCCTCGGACAAGGCCCCGATGCTGGTGCCTGCGATGGAAACCGTGCCGCCGCTGGGCCGGTCAAGTCCCGCGCAAAGCCCCAGCAGTGTCGTCTTCCCGCTGCCACTGGGCCCCACGATGGCGAGGCTGTCGCCGGCGGAGAGGGAAAAATCCACCGCCTTCAGCACGGTGAGAGCTTCGCCGCGGGCGGATGGATAGGTTTTGGTGAGTCCCTCGACTTTAAGCATCGTCTGATCGGTCATGGTTGGTGCGTTAAGCAAACAACGTTCGCCGCCCATTGCCAGTCCTGTCTAAAATTCCTTTCCCCCACCGGAAGGCGGACATCCCGCCCGCCCCTTTCCAAGCCCACCTCGTATCCGCGGCATCAGGTCCCCTCTGCAAATCGCAACACTGTTTGCTGCCGCATGGCCAGGACCCGCCCTCCGAATCCATTCCTTTTTCAGGCGGCCATAGGCTTCCATCCATTTGCCGTAAATAAAAGCCGAGGACACCTTCGACGTGAAAGCCAGCCTTCGGCCGGGTTCTCCGCTCAGGTGGCCTGAAGGGCCTATCCATGACAGCCTGGGGCCAAAGCCCCAGGACCGGAACCGAAATGATATTGGCAAGGGCTGAAGGCCCGTTCCATGACATCATGCACCTGGTTTCCTCCGGATCATGTGCTGATTGTTGTTACTTTGATTTTCCGCTCCTACTTTCGGGCCACCTGGGATCCCTGGCCGGAAATCATGATAGGTCGAAATGGTGGAAAGTCCGCCCCGCCCGACCAACCGGGCGGCATTTGGGCAGCGGTCCAAAATTCGTTGGTGCTCCGGCCGGGGGTAGGAGGTGATGCCTCAGGACACTGCGTGTCGCTGCATCACCGCCTGAGATATGTTATTTATTCGTAACCGATCGGTCCACGGAGTGCCGGGCAGCGAATGATTCAATCATAGCATCCCACCACGCGGAAGTTCGATTGCAACCGCCAGGCTCCCTCGGGGTTCCGCTGCGGCGCGTGATCAGGCATTATTGATTTTTCCAAATGGGTGAATCGCCAATGAAAACCGAGTCTTTCGATAGGTAGGGAAACTCATGGGGCATCCGGAGCCCCGCCCGCCGGATGCGGTATAACGTGCACCTTCCTCCCCGCCGGTCCCGATCCAATGGAAATCCGACAGGCCCGGTTCCGCTCCCTTATGCCCGCAACCTGTCAAAAGACCGTTAGCCACCTGCGCGCCGATCCCCATCCCCCCGTTCCGCCGCGTTCCGTG
>JAQGPD010000127.1 GCA_028293305.1 Verrucomicrobiales bacterium
CCATAATATTTTCTCTGCCCCAGCTTGAGCAGCTCATCCGGCGAGAGCGGGGCCTGCCGGTATTCAAAACTGAAGCGCTCACCGCCCTCCGCCCAATCCACCGGCGCGTCCAGCCACTCGATCACCGGCGGCAGGGCCGTGGTGCGGTCGATTTTCTGCCCATTCACCACGTCGAAAAGATGCAGCTTGATGTCCACTTTCGAGACATCGGCGGCTTCGGATTGTTTGCGGTCGATGCTGCCGCTGATTTTCACGATCTCGCCCTGCACCGCGCCGGGGAGGTGCTCGGCCTTCACGCCGGTGATCTCAAAACGCCCTTCCTTGTCTTCCTCCGCGGCCTCGGCCTCCGCCTCGCGTTTCCCCGCGACGCCGCCGCTTTCCTTGAGGCGGTCCACGGCCAGTTGATAATAATTTCCGGCATCCTGTCCCAGCAACCGGAGCTGGCGCCAGAGAACGGCGGCCTTGTGCTCCTGCCCGAGGCCGTCCAGCGCCCCGGCGAGTTGATAGAGCAATTTGGGATGCTCCGGAGCCAAGGCCAATGCCTTGCGCAGCTCCGCGACGGCTCCCACCATGTCCCCGCGGTCCCTCAGATAGATGCCCTCATCCAAATGCCCCAGGCAGACCTCATCCGTGATAGGCACGTCCAGCGGAGCGGCAATCAACGTGGGTGCGCGCGCGATCACGGGCTCGGCGGGATCCGGAAACGCAGGCTCGTCCCCGACCGGTCCGGCGAGTTCGGGATGCGGGTCCTTCAAATCCACCATCCCGGGAGCGAACGGATCATCGGAAATCGCGGAAGTTGTTTTGTCAGCGGCAGTTCCGGATTTCCCCGCAGTGGCCGCTTTTCCCGGGGCCGCCATTTCGCCCGGCTTTCCAACCACGCCGGCACCGACTTCCGTGACCGGCACGGGGCCTTTCCAGGACATGGCGAACGCGACTCCCTGAGCGAGGGCCACGACACCTAAAAGCCCGCAGGCTCCCCGGAAAACTCGGCTTCCGTTGCTGGTCTGGGAGGGGAAAATGGGATCCATGAATGATTTTTCGCCGGAAGGTAGGGTTTTTACCGATAGCTGTCAACGTTCATGCCCGATCCTCCGGAAACCGAATTTACCGGAGGATCCGAGCAGGTGAACAACTCATTGAAACTTAACGCGGCGGGGATCCATCCGGTGGGATGGAATCTTTTGAGTCGCGCGATTCCTGAGCGTCGGATTGAGGGGAATCCGTTTCTTTTCCAGCCGACTCTGCCGGATCGGACGGATCGGACGGATCGGACGGATCGGACGGAGCTTCATCCGATGGTTTCACGACTGTCCCCGGCATCAGTTCAGGCGGCAGGTTTTCCGCAGCATCACTCATGGCCGTTGGTTCTGCGGCACTTATAATCCCGGGATCACGCGCAGGCTCCGTCGCGGCATCTTCGGTGGCCAAGGCTTCCGGTTCCGCGTTCCCCACGCCCAGCATGGCGTCCGGAGCGGCCTCGACGACTGCTCGTTCCTCCACAGGAATGGACTCCGCATGTGTGTCCGCTGGAGGGAAAAGATGGGCGTGTTCCCTCATGTATTGGGCATATTCCTCATCGGGGGATGGTTTGGATTCGTCGTGGAAATGCGGATGGCCCTGATCAAAATTGGAGTGGCCGTGATGGTGATCATGATCATGATCGTGGCCGTGGCCATGCGGATCCTTGTGAGGGTCGCCATGGGGATCGTGATAGTTCCCATGCGCATCATGATAGTCGTCATGCATCCCGGCACCGTCCGGCGTGGCGTCGGGGACGGATTCGTAAGGATTTCCGGAGGCTCCGCCGGATTGCATCGCGGCCTCCATCGGGCTGGGACGGGCGGAGGAAGTGCTGGCGACTCCCACCAAGGCGGCACGGCGGGCCATGTCGCGCGCGGCTTCCTCGGCTTCGATGCGGGCGTTTTTCTTCTCCAGGGCCACCGCCATCCAGATACAGATTTCATACATCACGACCATGGGGCCGCTCAGCAGGGACAAAGTATACATATCGCCCGTCGGCGTCAAAATGGCGCCGGCCGTCACGATGATAATGATCGCCCACGAGCGGGTCCGGCGCATGGTCGCCGAGGTCAGCAGCTCCAGTTTCACCAAAATCATCACGATCACCGGCAACTCGAAGCTGGCGCCGAAAATCAGGCAGAAGCTGACAACGAAGGAGATATAATCCCCGATACGCCAAGTGCTGAGAATATTGAGTTCCGCTCCATATTCATAGAAAAACTCCAGCGCATTCGGCACCACCATCCAAAATGCAAAACTGACTCCGGTGAGGAACAGACCGAAGCCGATGGACAAAGCCGGCCACAGCAGCTTTTTCTCGCGGGGGTTCAACCCCGGCAGGATGAACTCCAGCAGATAATAAAACAGCAGCGGGAACGAGACAATAATCCCCGCGAAGGTCGAAAGCTTCATGGAAAGCATGAAGGGCTCCGCCGGAGCCATGGCCACGTTTTGAATGACGGGCTTCAGTTTTTCCAACGAAACCGACGGGCCGGCTTCGAGGATGGCCTTGCCCGCCGCCAGCACGGCCACATTCCTTTCCGCGGGCAGGGATTTCGCGGCGGACTCCAGGAAGGGTTGGCGCTGGGCTTCCGGCAGCACGGAGGCGGCGCAGTATAACAAATATCCCTCGGCATACGCCCGTTCATCCGCATTCGGCAGGGCCATGGTCAAAAACTGGCTGCGGACCGGCTCCTGCAGCAACATCACCCCCCGCGCCGCGCCATGGATGCGCTCCCAGGCGGGCATGTCGATATTCACCGGCCGGTGTTTTTCCTGGGCGGCGGCCAGTCCGGCGCGCTGCATGGGATATTGGACGATATCGAAAAACCACTTATTAAAAACAAAACACAGCGTGACCGAGACCAGCAGGGTGGTCACGATGCGCATGAGCATCTTGCGGAGGTCATCCAAATGTTCGAGGAAAGGCTTCTCCTCGTCCGCCATCAGCACGTTGCGTTTTTGCGACAGCTTATCGCGGAGTTTCAGCATTGGGGCAAACCACATAAGTCAGGAATCAAAAAAGGGGGGCAAAAAAGTCAGGTGCAAGGGAACGAAGGGAACTCCGGGGAGCAACCGTCAATCCCAAACCGGGGGCGGGGACGGGATACGGGCGTCGCCGGGAGCTTTATCCA
>JAQGPD010000133.1 GCA_028293305.1 Verrucomicrobiales bacterium
TGGAGTTTTTTGACACCCGCTGCAGCTGCCTGGTCGGCCGGAACTGCCGTCATGTCTACGCCGCGCTGTTGGCGGCCGTGCAGATGACTTACAAACCCCGGGAGGATCTCCCGCAGCCGGATCCCGACGCCAACCGCTACGAAGTCCGACCGTTGTGGGGAGCGGGAGCCGCCGTCCCCGGCGACGCTGGGAGCGGGCCCGCGGAGCCGGAAACGCCGGAGGCCCCGGTGCCACTTGGCGTGCCGTCGCCGGTGGTCAGGTTGTTCTGCGAGTATCCATTCACAGGTTATATGGGGTGGTATGGCGGGGTGCCGTATGGTGAGAATATCCGTCTGCTGGCCTTGGAATTCACTTATGCCGAGGCACCGGGAGAGGTGTTCGGATTCGGGGCCGGGCGCATGAATTTCGGGTCGTGGCAGAGGGATGCGATGGAGGAGCGGGCCTGTTTCAACAAGCTCGAAAGCCTGGGGCTCAAACGATGCGGGTCCGCGCTGAGTCATGCGCTGAAGGCGCACCTCCGGGATGTGTTATTGTTTCATCCCATCGATCCCGAACCCTGGGACGAGTTGTTATTGGTCCGTCTTCCGGCCTTGTCGGCCGAGGGCTGGAGGATCACTACGGATTCGAGCTTCGACATGGAAATCCTGCACCCGGATTTCTTTTACGAGGAAGTGGAGGCGACATCAAAGACCGATTGGTTCTCCGCGGACATAGGCATTGAGTCCGGCGGGCAAAAGATTTCCCTGCTTCCGCTGCTGGTCAGTTATTTGAAGCGGCAACCGGCTGCCCTGCGGCCGGAATTGTTGTTGGAGAAAGGGGAGTCGCCGGTGCTGATTCCGCTGGAGGATGGCCGCCGCGCGGTGCCGGTGCCGGCTTCGCGGCTGTATCGGATCCTGACTTCCCTGACGGAATTGTTCTCAAGAAAGATCAAGCCGGACGGCCCTGGATTTTCATTGCACCGCCTGCATGCGGCGGCGTTTCTGACCGGAGACGGGGATGAGCTGTTGGTGCGTCGCACGGCGGACAGTCTGCGCTCACTGGTCACGCATTTGAAAAAAGAGCAGAGCCAGAATCCGGAGGCTCCGGCTGAGGAGTTGGAGCTTCCGCCGGCGGGCCTGCAGGCGGACTTGCGGCCCTATCAATTGGCCGGATTCCGCTGGCTGCGCTTGCTGGCAAGGCATGGTCTGGGCGGGATTTTGGCGGATGATATGGGTTTGGGAAAAACACTGCAAACCCTGGCGCATTTGTTGGCGGAATCCGTCTCCGGCGCGGCGGAGGGGCGGCCTTGTCTGATCATTTGTCCCACGAGTGTCCTGCATAACTGGAGCGATGAAGCGAAGAAATTCGCGCCTTCCCTGAGCGTGCATGTCCACTACGGCAGCGAGCGCGCCGCCTTGCTGCGGCAGGCGGGATCGCCGGATCTCATCATCACGTCCTATCCGTTATTGGTGCGCGATATTGAAGTGCTGGAAACCATGGAATTCCACGCCGTGGTGCTGGACGAGGCGCAGTTCATCAAGAACCCGCGCACCCAGGCGGCGTCCTGCGCGGGGCGGCTGCAATCCAAGCTGCGCCTCTGCCTGACAGGGACGCCCATGGAAAATCACCTGGGCGAGCTGTGGTCCATCCTGCATTTTCTCATGCCCGGCTATCTCGGCGGATGGGACGATTTCACACGACTTTTCCGCACGCCGATCGAGAAGCAGCAGGACGGTCAGAAACGCGCCCAACTGGCGCGCCGCATCGCTCCGGTTTTTCTGCGGCGGACCAAGCAGGCCGTGCTGTCGGACTTGCCGCCGCGTATTGATATGATCCACCGCATCACATTGCCGGCGGCGCAGGCGGACCTCTATGAGAGTGTCAGGGCGGCCATGGACCGGCATGTCAGGGAGGAGATCGACAAGCGAGGGGTCGAGCGCAGCCACATCGCCATTCTGGATGCCCTGCTGAAATTGCGCCAGGTTTGCTGCCATCCCGCGTTGTTGAAAATGGAATCCGCCCGCCTGGTGACCGAGGGCGCCAAGCTGGATTTTTTTGGAGGATTGGTCCCGGAATTGGTGGAGGAGGGACGGCGGATTTTGGTGTTCAGCCAGTTCGTGGAAATGCTGGGACTCATTTCCAAGCGGCTGGAGAAATTGAAAATTCCCCATCTCATGCTGACCGGCCAGACAAAGAACCGGGCGGCCATGGTGGCGCAATTCCAATGCGGGGAAGTGCCGGTTTTCCTGATCAGCCTGAAGGCGGGCGGCACCGGTCTGAACCTGACCGCGGCGGACACTGTCATCCATTATGATCCGTGGTGGAACCCGGCGGTCGAAGCCCAGGCCACGGACCGGGCGCACCGGTTCGGACAACAACACACGGTTTTTGTCCACAAACTGATTTGTGAGGGAACGATCGAGGAAAAGATCCTGAAGCTGCAGGAAAAGAAAGCCGCGCTGGTGGCCGGGCTTTTGTCAGGAGAAGCCAATGCCGCGAAGTTCAGTCCGGAGGATCTGGACGACCTGCTGGCGCCGCTGGCGTGACTGCACCCGCGGCCGGCGGGCGCAGGCTGAAAAGATGGAAGGTGAACTCCGGCTCGATGCCGTGGCGGGTGCTGATTTTCTGGAAAAGCGCGGGGTCGTCCAGCAGGGCGAAACCCTCCGGTTGGTTCAGACGATTAAGGCCTTCATAACCCAAAGCCACGATCAGCGGCCGGTCCTCTTTCCTGGCCTGGTCGATCAGCGATTGGAGTTTTTGGCGGGAGTCGGAGCGGATGTCCCGGAGTTGCGGGAAATAACATTGCATCACATGCGAGCCCAATCCATAGCCCACGGGGATCACCTCACCTTTCATCTTGGAGGCCTGGTCACGGATGTCGGCGACGGTTTCGCGGAAGGGCGCATAGCTGCGTGTTGTTAGAAGGCGCGTCTGGGGGAATGTCAGGAAACCAAAAATCCCCACCGCGCCCACGCCTGCCAGAGGAAGTCGCAGCCGGCTCAGACCGATGCCGGCCAGCAGCAGCAAGGGCACGGCGGAGACCAGGATGAAACGATGATAGAAGTAAAAATCCGTCAGGCGGACAAAGGTCAGGAACACGGCGGTGGCGGCCACGGCGGACAGCACGATCCAGGCCGCGCGGGGATTCCGGGAAAGGAGATAGCGGCTTCCCGAAA
>JAQGPD010000140.1 GCA_028293305.1 Verrucomicrobiales bacterium
ATTTCTATGGATAGGGTGACGATAGGTTGCATAATACTGAATCATTAATATCATCCTGGGAAGAAATGATCGATTCCACCGCCAGCTCCGGTTTCTCCCTGCCCGCTCCGTTGGGGGAGGAGCCAACGGCCGGAGTGGTGCCTGCGGGTGGTTCCGGGGACGACGGGCGCTATCGCTGGGTGCTGCCGGGAAATTCCGGCACGGGGCCGGATTTGAAGGGGGCGGTCGGCGAGGGGGCGGACGCCGGGCCGGGTTTTGAGGGACGGACAGGGGGGGCGGATGGAACGGCGGCGACGTTCCGCCGACTGGAGGCGCTGGCGGGGATGCAGCAGGAGGTGTTGGGTATGATTTTAAACCGGCAGCCGCTGTCGGAGACGTTGGTTTGGATTGTGCGGCGGATGGAGGAGGCTTCCTCGGGGGAGCTGCTGTGTTCCATTTTCATGGCCGAGGAGGGGGGCAAGCAGTTGAAACTCATGGCTGCGCCCAGCTTGCCGGCGGAATACAACCGGGCGATCAATCTGCTGCCTGTGGGGGAGGGGATCGGCTCCTGCGGCACGGCGGCGGCGCGGGGTGAGGTGGTGGTGGTGGAGGATATTTTGAATCATCCCGCGTGGGCGTTGGTGCGGGGTGTCGTGGCGGGGCATCCGTTGCGGGCGTGTTGGTCCATGCCGGTGATTTCCTCCACGGGCCGGGTATTGGGCACGTTGGGGATTTACCATGGGGTGCCGCGGGGTCCGTCCGCCGGGGAGTTGGAATGGGCGGCGGCGGCGGCCCGCCTGACCGGGTTGGCGATGGAACGGACGAGGGAGGCGGAGGAGTGGAAGGTCGCGGGGTCGTGGCTGGAAATGATGCTGGAGAGTCTGGATGATGCTTTTTTCACGTTGGATGCGGAGTGGCGGTTTGTGACCTTGAACCGGCAGACGGAGCGGTTGTTGAAAAAAGAGCGGAATTTGTTGCTGGGGCGGGAAATCTGGGATGTTTTTCCGGAGGCGGTGGGATCTGTGTTCGAGGTGAGTTGCCGGGAGGCGGCGGCGGAGCGGAAGGTGCGGGTTTTTGATGAATGTCAGGAGGCGGCGGGGCGGTGGCTGGAGGTGAGGATCCACCCTTCGGAGTTGGGATTGGCGGTGCATTTCCGGGATGTGACGACGGCGCGGCAGGCGGCGGTGGCGCTGCGGGACAGTGAGGAGCGTTTTAAAAGTGTGGCCAGGGCGACGGCGGATGCGTTATGGGATCTGGACATCCGGCAGCGGACGTTGTGGTGGAGTGACGGGATGCAGCGCTTGTTCGGCTATGCGGCGGAGGAGGTGGGCAGTGGCTTGGACTGGTGGGCGGCGCATGTGCACCCCGGGGACCGGGCGGCGGTGGTGGGGGGTCTGGAGCAGAAGTTGTCAGGAGAAGGGAATTCGTGGTCGGATGAATATCGTTTTTTAAGGCGGGATGGAAGTTATGCCTATGTGATGGACCGCGGATTTTTGGTCAGGAACGGGACAGGCCATCCGGTCCGGATGGTGGGGGGGATGACGGATCTGACGGAACGCCGGCGCAGTGAGCAGGAGGCGCGGGAGGTCACCGCGGTGCAGGTCAGGATTGCTTCCGTGCAGCGGGAAATTGCTTCCGTGGAGTTGAATTTGCAGGCGGTGATCGATCTGGTGGCGGACCGGGTGAGGCAATTGGTGGCGGCGGATGGCGCGGTGGTGGCGTTGATCGAGGGGGAGGAATTGATCTACAGCGCCACTTCGGGCGCGGCGACGTGTTTCCAGGGGTTGCGGGTGCCGTTTCACGAAAGTTTGTCAGGAAGATGTGTGAGGGAAGGGAGGGTTTTGGTGAGTGAGGATCCGTCCATGGAGGGCCGTTTGGTGCGCGAGGGCTGCCGGGCGGAGGGGGTGAAGTCATTGATGGTGGCTCCGTTGCGCTCGGGCGCCCTGGAGGTGGGGGTTTTGAAGCTGTTTTCGAGGCAATCGGGGGCTTTTACAAAAAGGGATGAAGTGGCGCTGGAGATTCTGGCGGAGTCCCTCGGAGTGGTGATTTTGAATCATCTGACGGCTTCCCGCCTCAAGGCCTCGGAGGCGCAATACCGGCTATTGTTCGAAAACAATCCGCTGCCGATGTGGACCTATGATACGGAATCGCTGCGCATCCTGGCGGTGAACCGGGCGGCGGTGGAACATTATGGATATAGCGAAAGGGAGTTCCAGGAAATGAGTGTGAGGGATCTGCAGGGGACCCCGGAATGCATCGGGGCCGTGGAGGAAGCGGGGATAGCGGTCGGGGCGGAGGTGCAGGCGGAGGATGCGGCGGCGGTTTGGATTCACCGGAAGAAGGATGGCTCGTTGATGGAGGCGGAGGTGACCTCCGGGGCGTTGGGATTTGATGGGAGGGCGGCGCGGCTGGTCATGGTGAATGATGTGACCGAGCGCCGGCGCGGTGAGCGGGAGCTGGCGCGGCTGAACCGGGCGCAAAGAATGCTGAGTGGGTGCAATGAGGTGCTGTTCCGTGAGAGTGATGAGCGGGTTTTGTTGGAAAAAATCTGCGGGGTGGCGGTGGATATTGGAAATTACCGCATGGCGTGGATTGGTTATGCGCGGGAGGATGAGGAGCGGACTATAGAGCCGGTGGCATTCGCGGGGGCGGAGTATGGCTATCTTTCACAAGTCCGGCTTTCATGGTCCGACAGGACGGAGGCGGGTCGGGGTCCGGCGGGAATCACCATCCGCAGCGGGCAGCCGTTTATTTGTGAGGACATCATGGGAGAGGGGAACGGGGTGACCCTGGTGTGGCGGGAGGAGGCCCGGGAAAGAGGGTATCACGGGATCGTGTGCCTGCCGCTGAAGGAGGGGGAACGGACCTTCGGGCTGATGGTGCTGTGGTCGGCGAATTCCCGTCATGTGGCGGCGGAGGAGATCACTCTTTTGAAGGAGATGGCGGAGGACACCGCGTTCGGCATACTGAATGTGAGGGCGCGCGCCGCGCATGCGAAATTGCAGGAGGCGGTGGTGAAGGTGGCCTCCAGCGTGACGGGGGCGAAGGGCACGGAATTTTTCCAGACCCTGGCGGATAACATGGCGGACGCCCTGGGCGCGGTGGCCGCGGTGGTGGGGCGGCTGCTGCCGGGCGAGCCCGCGATGGTGCGGACGCTATCCGTTAGTTTCAAAGGCGTGGGAGTGCCGAATTTTGACTATCCCCTGGAGGGAAGTCCCTGTGGCGAGTTGCGCGGGGGCGATGAATGTGTGGTGCGGTCCGGAGTTTCCGGCCGGTTTCCGACGTTGACGGCACTGCGCGAATGCGGGGCGGAATCCTACGCGGGACGGGTGCTGCGGAATGCCGAGGGCGCGCCGGTGGGGATGATTTACCTCCTTTTCCGGGAGCCGCTGATAGAACCGGATTTTGTTACTTCCACCTTGAAAATATTCGCGGCGCGCGCGGCTTCGGAACTTCAGCGGCAGGACGATGATGCGAGGATCCGCCAACAGGCTTCCCTGCTGGACCAGGCGCAGGACGCGATTTTGGTCAGGGATTTCAATCAAAGCATTTTGTTTTGGAATCAAGGTGCGGAACGCCTCTACGGATGGACCGCGGAGCAGGTGGATGGCCGGCTTTCCGCGGAGGTGCTGGGCGTGTGCCGCGATCGCCTGGCGGAGGCGCAGAAGGCGGTGCTGGAACACGGGGAGTGGAATGGTGTCCTGGAAAAAGTCACCAGGGACGGCCGGCAATTGGTGCTGAATTCCCGTTGGACGCTGCTGCGCGATGCGGATGATCACCCGAAGTCCATTCTTTCCATCGATACGGACATCACCGAAAAACAACGCCTCGAACAACAATTCCTGCGGGCCCAGCGCATGGAAAGCATCGGCACCCTGGCAGGCGGCATCGCGCACGATCTCAATAACGTCCTCGCTCCCATCATGATGTCGATCGACCTCCTGAAGCTGACGGTGGCGGGCCTGGAGAACCGGGCGGTGTTGGACACCATCGCGGACAGCGCGCGGCGCGGGGCGGCCATGGTGAGCCAGGTGCTGTCCTTCGCGCGCGGGATGGAGGGGCGGCGCGCGCCTGTCAGTCCTGCGCAATTGGTGGAGGAAATTGGAAAAATAGCGCGCGACACCTTTCCGAAAAACATCCGCATCCAGACGCTGTTGCCCCCGGGGTTGTGGACGGTGGAGGGCGACCACACGCAGCTGCACCAGGTGTTATTGAATCTCTGCGTCAATGCCCGCGACGCCATGCCGGAGGGCGGCACTATCAATCTGAGCGCCGCGAATCTGGTGCTGGACGAACACTATGCCGGGATGAATCTGGAAGCCCGGCCGGGACCCTGCGTCATGATCCAGGCGGAGGACAATGGCACCGGAATGCCTCCGGCGGTCGTGGAGAAAATCTTCGATCCCTTTTTCACCACCAAGGAGCTGGGCAAGGGAACGGGCCTGGGCCTATCCACTTCCCTGGCGATCATCAAAAGTCATGGCGGCTTCCTGCGGGTCTACAGCGAGGCCGGAAAAGGGACCGTGTTCCGACTGTATTTGCCGGCCACGCCGAGAGAGAAAGCGGACGTTTCCCCACCGCCGGTCGAGCAGGCTGTGCCGCGGGGCCGAGGGGAATTGATTTTGGTTATTGATGATGAACCATCCATCGGAAAAATAACCAAACAAACCCTGGAGTCTTTTGGTTATCGCGTGGTGGTGGCCACGGATGGCGCGGAGGGTGTCACCATTTACGCGGAGCACCGGTCGGAGGTCGCGGCGGTCCTGACGGATATGATGATGCCGGTGATGGATGGCCCTTCGACCATCCATGTGCTGACGCGGATGAATCCCTCTGTCAGGATCATCGCCGCCAGCGGCATCAGTTCGAATGCCTCCGTGGCCCGGGCGGCGGGCGCGGCAGTGCGGGATTTCCTGCCAAAACCCTACACCGCCCCCACGCTGCTGCGGACCCTGCGGGCGGTGCTGGATGCGGCGAATTGATAACACTTATACTGCTCCCATGATTCCGGCAGTCCGGAAACATGGACCGGCCCGTCCCTGGAGCCGGACGCGGGCGCACTGGGCGCGTGGCATCGCGATTCCAGCAGGTCCGAAGCCGGGATCAGCGGCCCGCCGTTGCTTCCTTGACCAGCTCGGCGGCGAGTTCGCGGCTTAGATTCCCGGTGATAGGAGAGTCGATCGGGATCTCCAGCCAATCCCATCCATCGTCGCCTTTTTTGAAATGCCGGGCGACCACTTCCGGTTTGAGTTTGGCCGTGATCCTGGCAGGAACGCCGAATTCCAACAGTCCTTCAATCTTCACCCGCTCCACGGGCGTGTTGCCATCCAGATCGCCGAGCGACCGGATTTGTTCCTGACGATAACGTCCTTTCATGCGGGCGAGGGGACCGCAATCGATGTCGAAGGATTTGATTTCGATGATCATGCCGCCGTGCTCCGAGGACCCGGCGGAGGAGAAGGAGGCTTTGCCGGACTTGATGGAAAGCAGCCGGTATTGATCCTCGCTGGTCAATTGATGAAGGGCTTTTTGCACGGGCAGACTATTGAAGCGGCCGGCCCGGAGGTCGAATTCGCCCTCCATTTTGATGCCGCTGATCCGGTTCACACTGCCGCTGAGCTTGATTTCCGCGTCGCCCTCCGCCGTGAAAAGGCCACCGAGAATGGGGTTCACCAAATCCTGAAGGCGGGCATTTTGAAGCTTGAGCACCGCATCCAAAGCCGGCACCTCCCCCAGGGACATGGTGCCGGTCAGTTGCCCTGCCCCGCCCCCGGGTCTGGCGAACACCGCCTCCTCGATCACGGCCATGCCGGGATTCAGCGTGACGGCCAGCTTGGACACCTTCATGCCCTCCAGCCAGCCCTGACGGAAATCACCGCCATTGCCGGAAAGCACCCAACCGGCCGCCGTGCGCGTCAGCTCGGACTGCATGCCCGTCAAGGACCCGGTCGTGGCGGGATTCCCTCCCCAGGTGGCATTGAGATGGGCCATTTGCAGGGAGTTGAAGCGCATTTGGGAAAAATCCGGAGCAACGCCCAATCCCGCGCGCAGCATCACCGGAGCCTGGGCCTGGGCTTGGTCGGGGGCTGGAGTGAAAGGTGATGCCGCGGGCACGGAGGACGGAGTCAGCGCCCCGGTGCGCGGGGACGGCTCCGCTTCCCCAGGCATTCCAGGAAGCTGCACCTCTTCATCCGGATCCAATTTCAAATCATAAATAGGCACCGTTCCCACTCCGCCGGACCGCAGGGATATGCTCACATCCTCGGCGCTGACAAGGAACAATAACCAATCTTTTTTGAATAGCATCGGGAACGGCACCCTCGTCAAAATGCTCCTGGCCTGAATGGCCCCGTAGAACGAAGCGGGACCTCCCTTGGCCTCCAAGGACTTCACCGTCAACATGCTGTCCATAGTCCAGGCCGCGCCCCGGGTAGACGTCGAGGCCGCGCCCAGCGTGGTCGCGAGCCCTGCGGATATTTGTTTGTTGAAGTCCTTCCCGGAGGTGTAGCTCATCAGCATCCATAGATAAATCGCCGCCGGGACCACCAACACCACGGCGATGCGCCAAAGATATCCCAACAATTTCACCAGCGGATTCGCATCATAGGGCGGGTGCAGTATACGGCTGCGGTTTCCATGAACGATCTGCCTTTGCGCGGCCCATTCATTCATGACTTCGCTATATGATTTTTCGGAGGGGCGACGGGGGGAATCCATGGG
>JAQGPD010000141.1 GCA_028293305.1 Verrucomicrobiales bacterium
CGCACCGTCCGCAAAGACATCTTCTTCCTCTGCCACGGCGGCCCCATCAACACCCCGGAGGACGCCAAACGCGTCATGGGCGCCACGGATGCCGTCGGTTTCGTCGGAGCCAGCAGCCTCGAGCGCATGGGCGTCGAAGCCTCCCTGACCAACCTCACCCGCGAATTCAAAGCCCTCAAAGCCCCCGCCGCCGAAGCCTTCATGAAAGGCTAGCACCGCGCGCGGTCCGGTTTGGTCCGATCCGAGCCCGGCTCATACCGCCCCGGACCGGTCACTGACCCGCAAACATCACCCAAAAACCCGGAGCGAAAGCTTCGGGTTTTTTGTTTTTGTGGGCAAAGCTTAACCGGGGAGTGCCTTGGCGGGGTCGGATGGAATTGTGGGGGGCCGGCGCAGGGCGGAACGGAGATTTGTGAAATGTCAAAGGTCGCCCGGAATCGTGCGACTCCTTGAAGCTGAGCATACAGCAGTTCAAGGTGGGTTGGTCCGCGTGGCTTTGCGGGTGCCTTCGGACGTGAGTTCCAGCTGCCACCAGGCGGTTTCCGGGGGGAGCAGGGCGGGGAAGAGGTCCGCCCATTCCACGATGCAGACGCCGCCGGCTTCGAGGTATTCGTCCCAGCCGATGGCGAGGACTTCGTCGGCGGAATCCATGCGGTAGAAGTCGAAATGATAGACGGGCAGTCGGCATTTCCGGTATTCCTGGATCAGGGAAAACGTCGGGCTGCTCACCTCCCCGGGATCGCCGCCCAAGCCGGCCACGATGCCTTTGGACAGGTGTGTTTTTCCCGCGCCCAACCCGCCGCAAAGCGCGATCACGCTGCCGGCCCGGGCGGCTTCCCCCAGTCGGCGGCCGAAGGCCAGGGTTTCCTCCACGGAATTCAAAAGGGTTTCCTCCATCCGGCACCCTCCCCGATTTTTTCCGTCCGGCAAGTCAAGCCCGGTGTCCCCTTTGTCCCGGCAGGCGCGTTTCGTTTGGAACCGGCGGCCCGATGCCTGGCCAAAATGCCTCTCTGCTCGATCGCGAACCATTCCTTTCGTCCATTCTATTGCCATCCCATCTATCCCAGCCGTTCTCCAGCTTCCTTATTTTAATTCGTTTTTTCTCTAGCATATCGCTGGTCGCCATTCCTTGCAAAATTCATGATTTCGTTTTCCCGCTTTAGGCGAATCCCTGGCGGATTACGCTGGGGTCTGATGCCTCAATGTCTCCAACCTTTTGCTCATGCGTCCGGAGCCCTTCGTTTTTGCCCGGGCGGCGCGCTTCGGGTCATGGGGCTGGGGCTTTTCCTGGGCGGGGCAGGCGCCGGGGCCGCGGAGGGGCCGGATGATTCCTGGCAAAAAGCGGATCGGCCGCGCGCGTTTGAGTTTCCGCGTGATCATTTTACCCACAACGACTTCCGCACCGAGTGGTGGTATGCGACCGGGCGGGTGCGGACAGCGGAGGGGCGGAAATTCGGGTATCAATTCACCTTGTTCCGCCGGGGAGTCCGGCCGCCGGCGGATCGCGCGGAGGCGACCTCCCGCTGGGTGGTGGACCACTTGCCGCTGGGACATTTTGCCTTGTCCGATGTGGACGGCGGGAAATTTTATTTCGATCAGCGGCTGGAGCGCGGCGCGTTCGGGCGGGCAGGTTTTCCGGACATGGCGGAAAGCAGCGGTCGGGAAAAGGAAAATCGACTTGCCTGGGTGGGGGATTGGGAACTGGCCCTGGGAGGCGATGGCTCCTTTTCCGTCAAAGCCTCGCAATCCGGCGCGATTCTCGATCTGAAATTACAGCCCCTGGGGGCACCGATTCTTCAAGGCGCGGCGGGCCTGAGCCAGAAATCCGCCGGTGCCGGGAATGCCTCGTATTATTATTCCATGCCGCGGATGAAAACCGAGGGCAGCGTCCAAGTGGATGGTAAGTCGTTCGCTGTCAGTGGATTGAGTTGGCTGGACCGGGAATGGGCGACCAATCAGCTGGGGGCCGGTCAGGTGGGCTGGGACTGGATTTCGCTTCATTTGAGCGATGGCCGGGACCTGATGTTGTATCGACTGCGGCGGGCGGATAGGAGTGCGGACGAGTTTTCCAGCGGCACGCTGATTGCAGCGGATCGCGGGTCGCGGCATTTGGGTTGGCAGGATTTTTCCCTGACGCCCCAGCCCGGGAAAACCTGGACAAGCGCGCGTTCCGGCGGTGTTTATCCCATTGCGTGGCGGATCGAGATCCCCTCCGAGTCCTTGATTCTCAATATGTCAGCCGCCATGCCCGATCAGGAGTTGGCGCTTTCCCCGGTCGCTTATTGGGAGGGCGCGGTCGATGCTGCGGGCACGGCTTCCGGCCAGGCCGTCACGGCCGAGGGGTATTTGGAAATGACCGGTTACAGCGGTCCGCTCCAAGCCTTGAAACAATGAGTTGAGTTGATTTGAGTTGAGCTAAGTTACGTTGAGTTGAGTTAAGTTAAGTTGGGGCTGAATCGCGGTTTTCCGGAAACAAAATCCGTGTAGGCTGCGTCATGTCCGCGAATTTGCCTCCGGAGTTTTCCCCGTCGCCCCGCCCCATGCCCGCAGCCCGCGTGCACCGCGGCCGATTCATCGCGTTGCTGCCGCAGGATCCGGCAAGGGATGCGGAACCTCTTTTCGAAATCAGCCATGGGGATCCGGAAACGGAGAAATTGTGGACCTATCTTCCCGTGGGCCCTTTTGGGAATGCCGCGGAGTTGCGGGATTTTTTAAAATCCTGGGGTGGCGCGGCGGATGTTTTGGCATTTACCGTCCGGGCCTCCGGCGCAGGGAGACCGGAAGCGGCCGCTGGATCGCGGTCGACCGAGACTGGGGCGGAAACTGAAACGGAAGACGGCGCGGCACTGGGAAGCATTTCCCTCATGAGCCTGCGACCGGCTCATGGGGTCGGCGAATTGGGCAATATCTGGTTTTGCCCGGCGGCGCAGCGGACCAGGGCCAATACGGAAGCCAACTACTTGCTGCTCAAGCATTGTTTCGAAGACTTGGGCTATCGGCGGATGGAGTGGAAGTGCAATGCGCTGAATCTTCCCAGCCGAAAAGCGGCCCTGCGCTTGGGATTCACCTTCGAGGGCATTTTCCGTCAGCACATGATTGTCAAAGGCTTGAACCGCGACACCGCGTGGTTTTCGATGCTTGACCACGAGTGGCCGGAGGTGAAACGGCGTTTGGAAGCGTGGTTGGAATCCGAGTGCCCTGAGCCGCTTCGCGGGAGCGGAAGTCCTCAACCTGAAGGAGTTCTGAACGGAAGGGATTAAATAGTGGACGGAAAACGGTTTTAATTAAAAGTGAAGTGCGGCCACCTTCGTGCTCATGAACACTCATAAACATGCCCCGACGGACGCCTTCCGGCCTCTGAACGGTTGGTCGGTCCCCAGAGATGCGACAGAAACACTGACTGATGGGAACATGGAAATTCCTGTATTTCCGAAAAATGCAGCGAACAGCAATTTCATTTGCAGAACTTCATAATTTTGGTAATTTTAGCGATGATTGAATCTTTGCACGACGTGAACGCCCACTCCCCATCCGGGCGGATATTGCGATTTTTCTTGAATTTGATTCCTAAAACTCACGTCGCCAAGGTCCGAGGAGGCATCAACAAGGGCTCCCGCTGGGTCGTGGGAACGTCAATTCATAGATGCTGGCTTGGAAGCTATGAATTGGAGAAGCAACAATTGCTGGAGCGATTGTTGAAGCCAGGAATGGTCGTGTGGGATGTTGGGGCGAATGCGGGCTTCTATACCCTGGCGATGTCCAAATTGGTGGGCGCCGAAGGTCACGTTTTCTCGTTCGAGCCGTTGGGAGACAACATCCAAAAGTTGAATCGGCACATCAGGCTCAACCAGTTGGGCAATATTTCCGTAGTGCAGGTGGCCTTGAGTGATTCCGTCGGCCTGTGCGGATTTGACCTTGGCATTTCCCATCAAAAAGGTTTCCTCAGCAAAAACACCTCCGGCTATCTGGTGCCCTGCATGACGGCTTATGAATTTGTGAAATCAAAACCGGAGGCCGTGCCTTCGTTGTTGAAAATCGACATTGAGGGAGCGGAATCCGGCATGCTGGAAGGCGCCCGCGAGATGATTTCGAAGCATCGGCCCATTTTATTGCTGGCCCTGCATGGCCCGGACCAAGTGTTGAAATGCAACGCTTTGCTACAGGATTTAGGCTATACCGTGGACCAACGGGTGCCCGATCCCGATGCCTGCGGCGAGGAAATCCTGGCCATTCCTCCGCAAATAGTCTGAAATCGCCGCGCGGAGCCCGGGTCGACATGACTCACCAGGCGGTGCTGGGCTCCCACGCGTTCAAAGTGCCGGCTCTACGCCACCATCGCCCGGCATGGATCAGCATGTGGCGGATCTGCGTGGGAAAACTATTCTGGATTGCGGCTGTGACCGTAACGAAAAGGCCATGAAATACCTTGTCCATGCTGACCTCGAAGTTGTGCCCCTCCGAGCCGGACGATGTCAGGCTCCGTTGCGCGGACAAAATCGAGACTTGCATGAAAATGAGCCGGCTTCCGCTCGGCGGAAACGGGTCTATTGTCTTCAATCTGGTCAAAGGCCGGGGTTCATGGCACGCTCGGCGGATGAACGGGAATTGTCCAAAATGAGTGGCTTTGAACACACTCCGTGTGGGGAAAATCCTGTGATTTCGCCAACCGGAATGTAAAATCTGTGTGGAAAAGCGGTGGAGTTTTCCTAAAAGACATGCTAAATATCGTCTTCTCAATAGTTTCCATAAATGAATGAAGCTCACGCCCAAAATCACCGCACTCGTGCGATGGGAATGGCTGTGCTGAGCTCCCTGGCCTCCAAGGGCGGGAACGCCATTTTGATGTTGGTTTCCATTCCCTTGGCATTCAGGGTTTTAGGGGAGGCCCGGTATGGGGTGTTCGGGGTGGTGCAGACACTCATGTTTTTCATCACGATGTCCGACCTGGGCATGGGGCCGGGCATCATGCGGCGCATTGCCTCGGCCGTGGCGAAGGGGAATCGGGCGGAAGAGACCGCAGTCATTTCCTGCGGATTTTTCATCACGCTGGGTTTTGTGCTCATCACGGCGGCGATTTTCGTGGGATTGATGCTGACCGTGCCGGTCACGACCTTGTTCGGTCAGGGGTTCGAACCCGTGCAGGACGAGCTGCGGACGAACCTGTGGCTGGCGGGAGGGATGTTCCTCACGATGTTGCTGGTGAGCATGGTGGAACGGGCGCGGGAGGGATATCAGGAAATTCATATTGGGAATTCGTTCGGGGCCGCGCAGAATGTGATCGCGGCCTGTGTGCTGTATTTCGGGGTCCAGCATTGGCCTTCGGTCACGTTTTTGATGTTGGCGATTTATGGAACCCAGGCCGTGATCGGGGTTTCGAATGCGACTCATGTATTGTGGCATCGGCCGTGGCTGGTCCCCCGTTGGTCCAGTCTGGACCGCCGGCTTTCCAAGCGGATGGTGGGTGAAGGATTGGCCTTGTTCACCGCCGGGACCATGTCCCCTATCTTCCAGCGGGAAGGGACAAAATGGTTGCTGGGTCAGATGATGGGGCAGCAGGGACCGACCGTGTTGGGGCGGTATACGATTTTGATCCAGCTGGGTTTTTTCCTCTATGGATTCGTGCTGATGGTCAGCCGTCCGCTCTGGCCGGCGGTGGCGGACGCGGTGGCGCGGGGAGATCTGGGCTGGGTGCGGGCGGCGCGGAAC
>JAQGPD010000181.1 GCA_028293305.1 Verrucomicrobiales bacterium
TTTGCAGGAGGCGAACACAAGGGCGGAGAGGACGGGGAGAAAGTGGTGGATTTTCATGAAGGTCGATTATTTATCTGAATTGAGGAGGAATTCAACCGGCGGCGGCGGCCTTGCTCCAGTCCCTTCAAGAGCCGGACAGACTTGAGTCGGTGCCTGGCCGTCGGCGGTCCGGGGGGGGCGGGTCTCTCGCGGGGTTTATGCAAAACGTTTTGCGCGGCGGGCGAAAGTGCCTTTGAATATCAGGTGGCGGCGGCACAAGCCGTGCTTACGATTACGCAGCATTTTTATGGGAAAACGACGCTTCACTCCACTGCTTCTCCGCCTCGCGGTTTTGCCGCTCTTCGCCGCCGGGCAGGCCATGGCCCACCATTTGCCGCCGGGCATGGAGGAGGTGGATGAATTCGCCGAGCCAGCCTTCACCGCCGCGCTAACGCATCCGCTGAGCGGCGCGGACCATTGGATGGCGGCGGTCGCCGTCGGTTTGATCGCCGGTTCCTGGGGGAAAAAAGCCGGGCTGGCTTCCGCGATGATGTTTTTGGGAGGAATGGCGGGCGGGATCACAGCGGGTCGTCTCGGTTTTCAAATGCCGCTCATGGAGTCCGCGCTGGCGGCTTCCGTCCTTTGCCTGGGCGCGGCGGTCGCGGGCGCGCAACACGTCAGGGCCCGCACCATGGCCGCCCTCTCCGCGATGGCGGGGATTTTTCACGGCACCGCCCATGGGGTGGAAATGCCCGCCTCCATCTCGTCCTGGACCTACGGCGCCGGATTGATCCTAACCTCCGCAGCCATCACCGCCACCGCCGCTTTCCTGACACTAACACGTCCGGCCTCCCTGCCTGCCCTGCCCCGCTGGGCCGGTGCCACCCTCGCCGCCGCCGGGACCTGGCTGCTGATCACCCGCCTCGCCGCTGCCTGACCCACCCATGCACCTCTCCCCGCGCGAAACGGAAAAACTCATGATCGTGGTCGCCGCCGACCTCGCCCGCCGCCGCCGCGACCGCGGCCTGAAGCTGAATTATCCGGAAACGATCGCCCTGATCACTTATGAAATCATGGAAGGCGCCCGCGATGGCCGCAGCGTCAGCGACCTCATGAGCTTCGGCACCACCATTGTGAAAAAAAGCGAGGTCATGGAAGGCGTGGCGGAAATGATCCATGAAGTCCAGGCCGAGGCCACTTTTCCGGACGGCACCAAGCTGGTCACGGTCCACAATCCTGTTAGAGACTGGCCCTCATGATCCCCGGCGAAATCATCCATCCCGCCGGCGCGCCGGATCTGGAGGCCAATGTGGGGCTGGCCACCTGTTCGGTGGTCGTGTCCAACAAAGGCGACCGTCCCATCCAGGTCGGCAGTCACTATCATTTTTTCGAGGTCAATACGTCGCTGGATTTTCCACGCGATGCCGCCCGGGGATTCCGACTGAATATCCCCGCCGGCACCGCCGTGCGTTTTGAACCCGGCGACACCCGCGAGGTGGAACTGGTCGCCTTTGCCGGCGAGCGCCGGATGTATGGTCTTAACAATCTTGTCGATGGTCCGCTGGACTGACCGCTTTTCCTTTTTTTGCCCGCCTGATGAACCTCACCCGGAAACAACACGCCTCCATGTTCGGCCCTACCACAGGGGATCAGGTGCGCCTAGCCGACACCGATCTCTTCGTGGAAGTTGAGAGGGACTTGATAGCGGAGAATGGCGGCTATGGCAATGAAGTGAAATTCGGTGGTGGTAAAGTCATACGCGATGGCATGGCGCAATCGCCTCTCGCGCTGGATGCGGAGTCGTTGGATCTGGTGATTACAAACGCCCTCATCATCGATGGCGTGCAGGGCATCATCAAAGCGGACATCGGCATCAAACGCGGGCGCATCGTCGGCATTGGACACGCGGGAAATCCGCTGCTGCAGGACGGCATTTCGATGGTGATCGGAGCCGGCACGGAAGTCATCGCCGGGGAAGGCTGCATCGTCACGGCGGGCGGGATCGATACCCACATTCACTTCATTTGTCCGCAACAAATCGACCACGCGCTGGCCAGCGGCATCACCACCATGCTGGGCGGCGGCACCGGTCCCGCGCATGGCACCTACGCCACCACCTGCACGCCGGGGATTTGGAATATGCACCGCATGCTGGAGGCGGCGGACCACTATCCGATGAACCTCGGCTTCCTGGGAAAAGGAAATTGCTCCACGCCCGAACCCCTGCGCGAACAAGTTAGGGCGGGGGCCATCGGATTGAAGCTGCACGAGGACTGGGGCACCACTCCGGCCGCCATCGATACCTGCCTTGGCGTGGCGGATGAGCTGGATGTCCAGGTGGCCATTCACACCGACACTTTGAATGAAGCGGGTTTTGTGGAGGCCACCCTGGCGGCTTTCAAAGGACGCGCCATCCACACCTATCACTCCGAGGGCGCGGGCGGCGGACACGCGCCGGACATCATCCGCGTGTGCGGTGAGGCGAATGTCCTGCCCTCCTCCACGAACCCCACCCGGCCGTTCACCGTCAACACGATAGACGAACACCTGGACATGCTGATGGTGTGCCATCATCTTGATAGCAAAATCCCGGAGGACGTCGCTTTCGCGGAAAGCCGCATCCGTCCGGAGACCATCGCCGCGGAGGATTTGCTGCATGATCTGGGCGCCATTTCCATGATGTCGAGCGACAGCCAGGCCATGGGCCGCCTGGCGGAAGTCATCACCCGCACCTGGCAGACGGCTCACAAAATGAAGTCGCAGTTCGGCCCCATCCCGGGATCGGAAACGCGGCCCGCTGACAATTTCCGGGCGCTGCGCTATATTTCAAAATACACCATCAATCCCGCGCGGACCCACGGCATTGCGCACGAAGTCGGGAGCATCGAAGTCGGAAAACTGGCGGACCTTGTGGTGTGGAAGCCGGCATTTTTTGGAGTGAAACCGGAGGTGATTTTGAAGGGCGGACTGATCGCCATGGCGAACATGGGCGATCCCAATGCCAGCATCCCGACGCCGCAGCCGATGTTTTACCGTCCGCAGTTCGCCGCCCATGGCCGGGCGAAATACAGCACTTCCCTGACATTTGTCAGCGCTGCCGGATTGTCCAGCGTCCAACAGCTGGGACTGGGCAAAACGCTGAGCGCCGTGAAGTCCTGCCGGAAGGTCACCAAGCGCGATATGTTGTGGAATGACTACCTGCCGAAAATCGAGGTGGACCCCGACACCTACACCGTCAAAGCCGACGGCCGCGAGCTGCGCTGCGAACCCGCCAGCGTGCTACCGATGGCGCAGCGGTATTTTCTTTTCTAGCAGTCAGTGGCCGGACGGAAACGGCTATGAAGTAACGCTAGGAGTGAAATAGGTCCTATACGTCCTATAGGTCATATAGGACCTATTTTTTCCTGGTCCGGAAGTGGAAGCCCGGCCCGCAGCCAGGCCAGCGGGCGAAAGATTCTTGCCAAACTCCGCGTGGTGCGATGAGGTTATGGCTGATCCCGTTTCCCACCTTTCAGATGAAAACCATTCCTTCCTCCACTTCCTCCCGACTACTCCGTGCTCTGGCCCTGCTGGGCTGCGGGCTGCTGTCCGGGCTTGCTTCCGCCCAGGCACCGTTGCCGCGGAGCAGTCCTGAAGCCCAGGGCATTCCCAGCGCGAAAATCCGCGGGTTCATCGAAGCGGCGGACCGGGAGGTGAACACCATGCACAGCTTCATGCTGGTGCGGCATGGGAAGGTGGTGGCGGAGGCGTGGTGGGCTCCGGAAAGTGCGGAAAAGCCGCATCAACTTTGGTCGCTGAGCAAGAGTTTCACCTCCACCGCAGTGGGAATGGCGGTGAACGATGGGAAGTTCAAGCTGGATGACAAAGTGTTATCGTTTTTCCCCGATGAAGCGCCCGCGGAGGCGTCGGAAAACCTCAAGGCCATGACGGTGAAGGATTTGCTGACGATGACTGCGGGTCACGAAACGGAGGCGAAATTCGTTCCCGACACCGCTTGGGTGAAAACATTTCTGGCCCAGCCGGTGCCTTTCGCGCCGGGAACGCATTTCCAATACAACACGCCCGCCACGCATATGCTGTCGGCCATTGTCAGGAAAACGACGGGCGAAACGGTGCTCGATTATTTAAAACCGCGTCTGTTCGAACCTCTCGGAATCAAGGATCCACAGTGGGCCGCCAGCCCGCAGGGGAACACGCTGGGCGGCTGGGGACTTTTTGTCAGGACGGAGGATATTGCGAAGTTCGGCGAGCTTTATCTGCGCAAGGGAATGTGGAATGGCAAACAGCTCATCCCGGCGGAATGGACGGTGCAGGCCACGGCGAAGCAGGTGCCCAACCATGAGGGAAAAACCGACCCTGACAAATCCGACTGGGCGCAGGGCTACGGCTATCAATTCTGGCGATGCCGTCACGGCGCTTACCGCGGCGACGGAAAGGATGGGCAATATTGCATTGTCCTGCCGGCGGAGGACGCGGTCATCGCCATCACGGCGGACACCGGCGACATGCAAAAGGAATTGAACGTGGTCTGGGATCACCTGCTCCCCGCCCTGCAGGGGAAGGATGGCAAGCTGCCTGAAAACGCGGAGGAAGCCGCGAAATTGAAGGCTTTGACGGCGGGTCTGAAGGTCCGGGAAAAATCGAAACCCTGACATTTTTTCCGGGGCGCTCCGCCTTCTGGGTAGGACTGAAAAGAACGGAATGCGGCATTGTGCCTTGGCTCCGGCACCACGTGGGTGACGGTGAACATTCACTGGAATATAACATCATGGCCAAAGGCAACCGGACTCAACAGCGCGAAACCAAGAAACCCAAAAAGGAAAAACCCAAGGTCGCTCCCGGCGGCCAGCGGCCCATCCCCTGACAAACCGCAGGCTTCCGGCGGGGGCAACCTGCTGTGCACCTGGGCATGTTATGGTCGGTATTTTTTCGACCGCCAATGAACGCCAATTGGCGCGAATGGATTCCTTGAAAAGGTCAGGCACTTTTTCCAGTTGGATGGATTCGCGTCCATTCGCGTGCATCGGCGGTTAAAATCCTGCGGCGTTGCGCCAGCGGATTTCTGCCCGTCCGGCCATTGTGCGCGGCGGGATTCAGGTTTATACACGCGGCCCGCCGGATTCCAGCACTCGCTGGTGCGGCGGGTTTTTGACCACTGAACCGAACCTTATTCCCATCCCATGGACGCATTGCTCGACCTGCTCACCAAGGACTCCCGCCTCAACGCGGAAGACCTTTCCGCCCGCCTCAACATCCCGCCGGCAGAAGTGAAGGCCCGTATCGCAGCCTGGGAAGCGGATGGCACGATCCTTGGGTATCAAGCCGTTGTGGATCCGGAAAAAACCGCCAGCGGCGGAGTGACCGCGCTGATCGAGGTGCGTCTGACCCCGGAACGTGGCGGTGGATTCGACCGTTTGGCGGAGCGTGTGGCGAAATTCGACCAGGTCACAACGTGCTGGCTGATGAGCGGCGGGTATGACCTGGCGGTCGTCGTGCAGGCGGGCAGTCTGCAGGAAGTCGCCCGTTTTGTGGCGGAAAAACTCAGCACCCTCGGCGGTGTTCTCAGCACGGTGACGCATTTCCAGCTGAAGATTTATAAACAGAACGGCTTCCTCTCCGTGCCCACTCCGGACGGCTCGCGTCTCCCTATCACGCCATGAAGCCCCTATCCGAATCTTCCGATACCCTTTCTCCCTGCGTGAAAAGTAAAATTTCCGACCGCATCCAGGCGATCCCGCGCTCGGGGATCCGCGAGTTTTTCGAGCTGGTGCTGAACGCCGGCGATGTCATCTCCCTCGGCGTGGGCGAGCCCGATTTTGCCACACCCTGGCATATCCGGGAGGCGGCAATCTATTCCCTGGAAAAAGGCCAGACGTCCTACACCAGCAATCTTGGATTGTTGGAACTGCGTAAAAGCATCTCCAAATACGTCGCCAAAAAATTCCATGTCACCTACGATCCCGTCCGGGAAGTCATCGTGACGGTGGGCGTTTCCGAGGCCTTGGACCTGGCGTTCCGCGCCTTGCTGAATCCGGGTGACGAGGTCATCTATCATGAACCTTGTTATGTTAGCTACAGCCCCACTATCTATATGGCCTATGGGGTGCCGGTGGTCGTGGAGACCAGCGCGGACGACGACTTCGCCCTGCGCGCGGCGGCGGTGGAAAAAGCCATCACGCCCCGGACGAAGGTGATCATGCTGAACTTCCCCACCAATCCCACGGGCGCCGTCATGGACCCGAAGGAATTGCAGGGAATTGCGGATCTCGCCATCAAACATGACCTGATCGTTATCACGGACGAGATCTACAGCGAGTTGTTATATGACGATCGGTCACACCCCAGCATCGCGGCGCTGCCGGGCATGAAGGAGCGCACGATTCTGATGCATGGATTCAGCAAAGCCTTCGCCATGACCGGCTTCCGCCTGGGCTACGCCTGCGCGCCGCCCGAGCTG
>JAQGPD010000652.1 GCA_028293305.1 Verrucomicrobiales bacterium
TCCTTGTCGGGGCCGCCAGCTTCGACGACGACCCCAATGCCGGCGTATGCTTCGCCCTCGACCTGACAGAACGCCGCAAGCTGGAACAACAATTCCTGCGCGCCCAGCGCATGGAGAGCATCGGCACCCTCGCCGGCGGCATAGCGCATGATCTTAACAATGCCCTGACACCCATACTCATGTCATTGGACCTCCTGAAGCGCCGCTTCCCGGACCCCGACAGCCTGGACCTCATCAGCCTCATCGGCACCAGCGCCCAGCGCGGCGCCGACATGGTGCGCCAACTCCTCTCCTTCGCCCGCGGCGTGGAAGGCAAACGCGTCCCCGTCCCCATGGCACCCATGCTCCGCGAAATCGAAAAAATCGCCAACGAAACCTTCCTCAAACACATCACCGTCCGCACGGATCTTCCCGCCACCATCTGGGAAGTCCTGGGAGATCCCTGCCAGCTTCACCAAATCCTCCTCAACCTCGCCGTCAACGCCCGCGACGCCATGCCCGCCGGCGGCACCCTCAGCCTCAGCGCCGAAAACGCAGTGCTGGACTCCCACAGCACCGGCCTCCCCTTCGAAGCCCGGCCCGGCCCCTACCTACTCATCAAAGTAGGCGACACCGGCACCGGCATGCCCCCCGACATCATCGAGCGCATCTTCGACCCCTTCTTCACCACCAAAGCCCTCGGCCACGGCACCGGCCTCGGCCTCTCCACCACCATCTCCATCATCCGCAGCCACGGCGGATTCATCAGAGTGGAAAGCGCCGTCGGACGCGGCACCGTCTTCCACCTCCACCTCCCCGCCCTCACGGAACCCGCCGGCCACTCCCCCGCCCCCGCCAACCTCACCGCCATGCCCCGCGGAAACGGCGAACTCATCCTCGTCATCGACGACGAGCCCCTTGTCAGGGAAATCAGCTCCCGCACCCTCGAAAACCACGGCTATCAAGTCCTCCTCGCCGCCGACGGAGCCGAAGGCATCGCCCTCTTCGCCAGCCGCCAAAGCGACATCGCCCTCGTCCTGACAGACATGATGATGCCCGTCATGGACGGCCCCGCCGCCATCGCCATCATCCGCCGCCTCCATCCCGGCATGCCCATCATCGCCGCCAGCGGCCTCGCCGACCAGGACCGCATCGCCCGCGCCACCACCCTCGGCATCCAACACTTCCTCCCCAAACCCTACACCGCCGAGTCCCTCCTCCAACTCCTCCAAAACATCCTCTCCCCCACCCCCGGCTAAACCCGCGCAAGCCCGCACGCGTCGACCGCGTCATAACAGCCCCCTCTCCATGGGGATCAATGTCGCAATGCCATGTCCGTGCTGGATGTGCTGGATGTGTTTCGCCGCCACGGATACGGAGGTGGGAAGCAATCTTCGCCATGCCCCCCGGCACCGGGTTGCGGGGACTTCCGGCGCGGAAACCGCTTGTCCTGCATCGCCAGCCGTCGGCCCCGCCGCCACGCAGCAAAATGCGGAAGAGACCAGAGGGCATGAAGCGGGATGCGGCATGAGTTTCCGCGATACCGGTATTTCTTCGGGAAAGGAGGCGCGGCCCGGATTGTGCAGTTATGGATAAAGCATCCGGGCCACCCAGCCGCCAAAAACAAACCCCTCCCGCCATGCCTGCCCGGAAGCCATCAGCCAAAGCCGTATGGAATCAGCCTGCGCCCAACACCGGCGGCGCCAGGAAACTCACTTCAAAAAGCAAGGCTCTCGCCAAAGCGGCCGCCCAGAAGGCGGGGCGACCCTATCCCAACCTGATCGACAACATGATGGCGGCGCAAAAACAGTCCCAGGAGAAGCCGGCATAAACGTCAGAATTTCTTCCTTAAACTTATCCAACTTACAGCAAATGAATCCAAACCCAAAATCCGTCCCTTCAAAACCCGTCCCTTTGGATGGTAGGAAAAATCCGGAAACGAAAGAACCCCTCCCCGGGAGAAAGAACGATTATGATCCGGAAGATTTTCCTCCCGGCGATGAAGCGGACAGGGAGGGTGGAAATGCCGGTCCCGAAGAAAAGCGCCAACCGTGACAGGTTCGGCCCTCCCTATGTGCGCCGCAAGGCGGTGATGCTTCGCTCTCCCCACGGTTAATTCCCGACGTCCTCGAAACTATGTCCCTCATCCATTGGCTCAATCAGCATCCGGTGTTCATCGAAGAGGTGACCTTCCAAGTTCAGGATGATATGAAAGGGCGTCCGATTCACCAAACCTCCGAAGCCGGAAATCTGAAGGGAGAGGTTACCGACTTCAAGCTGCTCCTGCCGCTTCAGCTGGATTTCGCGGAATGTTTGGGTCTCACCTGCGCCATACCTTTCAAGGCAACGGGAGTGGCGACCGGCCAAGGGCTGCTGCCTGGGGGGAAGACCGTCAACTTTACACGCGAAGGTCAGGTTTATGGGGTCGTGGATGTCAGATTCCCCGAGGGAGGGTGGAGCCCGGAAGCTTACCTCAGCATGTATCCCCACATCGAGCGGATCGTGAGCGTGGAGTCGGTGGAGTTTACCGAGGGGTGAGGCCCTCCAAGAAGCCGTTCCAATGCGGGATCGATGCGCTCGGGGGTTCGAAGCCGTCCCGCCCATCCCCAAAGGCTCGCAAACACACCTTCAGCGGCCAACCGTGAGCTCCTACCGCACCGTCCGCATCAACTGGGCGCTAATCCGGAAACACCGAAACTGCGGCTAACAAAGCTCCGAAAACCCCTCACCTCCCTACCCCGCCGTCCGGCTTACTCCGGGCGGAGGGGTTTTTGTTTTAGAGCACCTATCAAAAACAACTTGTTTTAATCTCCGACTTACCTAAAATCCGGCGACTCACTTCTTGCGCTTCATCAAGCCTGCTGCCAATTCCCTGTCCTCCTTCGTGAATAAGAAAGCTCTCACCGAGGCGGACATCCGCACCAAGTTCATCACGCCGGCAATTGTCGCGGCTGGCTGGGACCCGATGAAGCAGATGCGGGAGGAAGCCTATTTCACCGACGGACGCATCATTGTCAGGGGAAAACTCGTGGCGCGGGGAAAACGGAAGTTCGCCGATTATCTGCTGTATGCCGGCACCCAGGCACCCATCGCCGTGGTCGAAGCCAAAGACAATAACTTCGAAGTGGATTCCGGGCTTCAGCAGGCTCTCGACTACGCCACGATCCTGGATATCCCCTTCGTCTTCTCCTCCAATGGCGATGGTTTCGCCTTCCACGACCGCACCGGCACGTTTCCGAAGATCGAGCAACACCTCAAGCCTTTCGAGTTCCCATCACCTGCTGTGCTCAAGGCCCACTACGATCAGTGGAAAGGTTTGAGTCAGGCGGAGCAGGCCATCGTGGCCTCGCCCTACCATGAGGATGGCACCCTGAAGGAGCCCCGTTATTACCAGCGTATCGCCATCGACCGGACCGTCGAAGCCATTGCCAGACGACAGAACCGTATCCTCCTGGTCATGGCCACCGGCACCGGCAAAACCTACACCGCTTTCCAGATCATCTGGCGGCTTTGGAAATCCCGCACCAAAAAGCGCATCCTCTTTCTGGCGGATAGAAATGTCCTGATCGACCAGACCATGGTCAACGATTTCAAGCCCTTCGCCGGAGCCATGGCCAAGCTCAGCGCCAAAGCCAAAACGATTACGCGCAAGGATGGCTCCGAAGAGAAGATAGTCACCGCCATTCACGGCAAGAACCGACGCATTGATACCGCCTACGAAATCTATCTGGGGCTTTACCAGGCGCTCACCGGACCGGAGGAAAAGGACAAACTCTACAAGGAACTCTCCCCTGACTTTTTCGACCTCATCATCATTGACGAATGTCACCGGGGCAGCGCGGCGGAGGACTCCGCGTGGCGGGAAATTCTTGAGCACTTTTCCTCTGCCACCCAGATTGGCCTCACCGCCACCCCCAAGGAAACGGAATACGTTTCCAACATGGATTATTTCGGAAAGCCCGTTTACTCCTACTCCCTGCGGCAGGGCATCGACGATGGATTCCTCGCTCCCTACAAAGTTGTGAAAGTCCATCTGGACAAGGACGTGGAAGGCTACCGCCCCGAACCCGGCAAACGGGATGTGGATGGCGAGGAAGTCGAAGACCGCCTCTACAATCAAAAGGATTTCGACCGCACCATCATCATCGACGAGCGCACCAAGCTGGTCGCACGCAAGGTCACGCAATACCTCAAGGAGTCCGGCGATCCCTACCAGAAAACCATGGTTTTCTGTGTCGATACCGAGCACGCCCTGCGGATGCGCAAAGCCCTGATCGATGAAAACGAAAAATTCGTGCAGGAAAACCCCCGCTACATCATGCGCATCACCGGGAATGACCCGGCGGGCGTGGCGGAGTTGGATAACTTCATCGATCCGGAAAGCCGTTATCCTGTCATCGTCACCACCTCCCGCCTGCTTTCCACCGGCGTGGATGCGCAGACCTGCCGCCTCATCGTGATCGACCGTGAAATCGGTTCCATGACCGAGTTCAAACAGATCATTGGGCGGGGCACACGCATCCACAAAGACGAGAAAAAATTCTACTTCACCCTCATCGATTTCCGGCAAGCGACCAACCACTTCGCCGATCCTGACTTCGATGGCGATCCCGTGCAAATTTACGAACCCACGGGAGACGATCCCATTGCACCTCCACCGCCGGGGGAACCCGCTACGATCTCGGATGCGAATGATCTGGATCCTGAGAACATGCCCGGGCCGGACGAAATTGAGATCATCGTGGATCCCGTCGGGCCTCCCGGAGATGACGGCCATGGGGAGCAGCCCCGGCGGAAGATCCACATCAATGGCATCAGCGTTTCCATCCTGACGGAGCGAGTGGAATACCTGGATGAAAATGGCCGCCTCGTCACCGAGTCCCTGCGCGACTATTCCCGTAAGACCATCCTCAAGGAATACGCCTCCCTGGAAGAATTCCTCCGCTCATGGAATGCCGCCGACCGGAAGCGGGCCATCATCGAAGAAATGGAATCGCACGGCCTTGTCCTCGACGTCCTGCGGGAGGAGGTGAACCCGGAGCTGGATGCCTTCGATCTCATCTGCCACGTCGCCTACGGCCAGCCGCCTCTCACCCGGCAGCAGCGTGCTGCCAAAGCGCGCAAACAGGACATCTTCAGCAAATACAGCGGGGAAGCCCGTGCTGTCCTGCAAGCTTTGCTGGACCGTTATGCGGACGCCGGACAGTTTGATTTGGATGACCCTGCGGTCCTCCACCAAAAGCCCTTCAATGAAATAGGTCGCCCTTTGGAAATCGCCCGCTTGTTTGGCGGAGCGGAGGGCTACAAGTCCGCCATCCGCGAACTCGAAAGCTCTCTCTACTCCGCCGCCTGATGTCCCACCCACAATTTGATCATGAAGCGATTCTTCGCGACCTAAATGAACTGGTCGTAAATTGCCCCGATCTGACAAGAATTGAATCGCTCCTGGGCAGCTTCAATATTTTCCAGGTGCTGCGAAGCGAATGGGGGGAGCTGAAGCATTCCAACGTGCTCGCATGGTTATTGGACCCGGCTGAGTCGCACGGATTCGACGGTTTGTTCCTTCAAAAATGGCTCATGCGTGTTACACATGGGGAAACCGCCTACGAACGCCGCCCGGTCACGCCAGTTGAAATCGACGCTTGGGATCTCCGGTCGGTAGAAGTCAGGAGGGAATTCATGTCAATTGATGTCCTCATCATTCTGACCATGGGAAATGGTGCCGTGTGGGTGGTCTGCATTGAGAACAAAGTCAATTCCTTCCAACGGTCTGGCCAACTTTCCCGCTACCGCCAAATCGTCGAGGAGGAGTTTCCTGGCGCCGTCCACAAGCTTTTTGTATTGTTGTCCAAAAACAATGAGACGCCCCACGACGAGGCTTATATTTCCGCGAGTTACCACCAAGTCCACGCAGCGCTTTGTGAAGCGGTGACGCAGCGCAGGATGTCCATTGGTAACGAACCACGCCTGCTCATCGATAATTACATGCGTTTGCTCGAAGAAAAATTTATGAACCAGTCTGAAATCGCGAACCTCGCGCGCACCATTTATAAAAAACACCAAAGAGCCATTGATGTGATTTTTGCACATCGCCCTCAAAACAGTCTGGGCACTACGCGGCCAATTGTTATCCATCTGCTGTCTTCTCAGGCTGAGAGTCTCGGTATTGTCATGGGGCCATGCTCGAAAAACTTCATACGCTTCATCCCCCGTGAGTGGGATCAGCCGGGGAATAGCCATGGAGGTGCTTCTCTGTGGGCCCATTCGAAGCTTCAAATTCTGTTTGAGGTCGATTTCTCGTCCGCATGCCCACGACTCCTTATCGTGGGTGGAAATCCCCCTCCGGAATGGGCGGCCGCCACTCAGTCCAAATGTGACGGAGAGGGCTTCCGGCACTTGCCCAATCAGCGAAGGAATGGGCACTGGCCGAGGTTTTACTCCGAAGCACTCGAGGCCTTGTCGCTGGATGAAATTTTAAATCAGGAGCTTGCCGCTCAGGCAATTTTCGAAGCATTACAGGATCGCCTCGCTTCGGAAGATATGAAAAAAGTCATCGCGACTATCGCGGACGAACTTCCAGCGCTCGACGCCCATTACCAAGCCAAAGCCCAACCACAAGGTTCCTGATCCATGTCCCTCACCGCCACCATCAAGTCCATCCAGAATGAAATGCGCAAAGACGAGGGCGTCGGCGGCGACGACCAGCGCATCGAGCAGCTGGCGTGGATGCTCTTCCTGAAAATCTACGACGCCAAGGAAGCCGAGTGGGAGTTCACCGATCCCACTTACAAGTCCCCCGTGCCGGACCACCTGAAGTGGCGGAATTGGGCCTCCGATCCCGAAGGCATGACGGGGCAGACCCTGCTGGATTTTGTCAACAATACCCTCTTCCCCGGCCTGCAAACTCTGGAGTCCACCAAGCAGGATGGCCGCGCCCGCATTGTCCGCGAGGTCTTTGACGGCGGTTACAACTACATGCGCAGTGGCCAGCAGCTGCGGCGCATCATCAACAAGCTGGAGGAGATCGACTTCAATAGCCTCAAAGAGCGCCAGCACTTCGGCGATATCTACGAGAAGATCCTCAGCGACCTCCAGTCCGCCGGAAACTCCGGGGAATTCTACACGCCCCGCGCCGTCACCCAGTTCATGGCGGACCGCATCGATCCGAAGCCAGGCGAAATCCTCATCGACCCAGCCTGCGGCACCGGCGGTTTCCTCACCTGCGCTATCAACCACATGCGCCAGCACCATGTGAAGGGCGTGAAACAGGAACGCCTGCTCCAGTCCAGCCTGCGCGGCGTCGAGAAAAAGCACATGCCGCACCTCCTGTGCATGACCAATCTCCTGCTCCACGACATCGAGGACCCCGGCTTTGTCCGCCACGATAACACTCTGGCCCGGCCCTACACCAGTTGGACCAAGGACGAGCGCGTGGACATCGTCCTCACCAACCCGCCCTTCGGCGGCAAGGAAACCGACGGCATCGAAAGCAATTTCCCCAAAGCCTACCAGACCCGCGAAACCGCCGATCTCTTCCTCGCCCTCATCCTCCGCCTGCTCAAGCCCGGTGGCCGCTGCGCCATCGTCCTGCCGGATGGCACCCTCTTCGGCGAGGGCGTGAAAACCCGGCTCAAGGAAGCCCTGCTCACCGAGTGCAATCTCCACACCATCGTCCGCCTGCCGAATGGTGTCTTCGCCCCCTATACCGGCATCAAGACCAACCTGCTCTTCTTCACCAAGGGCCAGCCGACGAAGGAAATCTGGTATT
>JAQGPD010000199.1 GCA_028293305.1 Verrucomicrobiales bacterium
GAATCTGACACCCGGCATGAAGGTCCGCATTCCCCCGGGACAACAAATCCCCGTGGACCTGCGCATCACCTCCGGCGAAAGCACCTGCGACGAAAGCAGCCTCACGGGCGAGGCGATCCCCGTGAACAAGTCCCCCGGATCCGAAGCCATGGGCGGCACCATGAATTTGTCAGGATCGCTCATCGGCCAGGTCCTCCGCCCCGCCTCCCAGAGCGCCCTCCAACAAATCATGGAGCTGATCCGCGAGGCGCAGCAACGCAAGGCCGGGGCCCAACGGTTCACGGACCGCTTCGGCACGCGCTACACCGGCATCGTGCTCATCGGGTGCACTTTGTTATTCCTCGCCTGGTGGCTGGGTGCCAGGCTGCCGCCCTTCCGCGACACCGCGGAAACCGCCAGCGCTTTCCGCCGCGCCATCACGGTGCTCATCGTCGCCTCCCCCTGCGCACTCGTCCTCAGCGTGCCTTCCGCCATCCTCTCCGCCATCGCCCGCGGCGCCCGCAGCGGCATCATTTTCCGCGGCGGATCCTCCATCGAGGAACTCGCCAAGGTGGACACTTTCGCCTTGGACAAAACGGGCACCCTCACCACCGGCAACCTCCGCGTGGAGGAAATCCGGCCCGTCACCGGCACCGATGCCACGCTGCGCCACGCGGCCTATAATCTCGCCCTGCAAACCACCCATCCGCTGGACCGCGCCATCGTGAAAGCGCTCGCGGATTCCCAACAGGTGGAGGCGCCCTCACAAGTTTCCCAGATCCCCGGAAAGGGTGTCAGCGCCACCCTGACAGATGGCGTCTGGACCATGGGGAAACGCTCCTTCGTGGAAACCAGGGCCACCCTGCCCGCCGAGTCGGATGTGCCTTACGCCCCGGTCCACTCGGAAGTGTGGATCGCCGGTCCGGACCAACAAGCCGGTTACATCCGCCTCCGCGACGAACCGCGCGAGGAAGCCGCCGCGCTCCTGGGTGAACTCCACCGCCGCGGCCTCCGCACCGTCATGCTCACAGGCGACCGCCAGGAATCCGGCGATGCCGTGGCCCGCCTGACCGGAGTGCAGGAGGTCCACGCCCGCCTGCTCCCGCAGGACAAAACCCGCCTCATCACGGAAATGCAAAACGCCGGCCGCCACGTCGCCATGGTCGGCGACGGCGTGAACGACGCCCCGGCCCTCGCCGCCGCCTCGGTCGGCATCGCCATGGGATTGCGCGGCAGCGACGCCGCCTTGGAGCAAGCCGATGTCATCCTCAGCCGCGACCGCCTGGAAACCGTCCTGACCGCATGGCGTCTCAGCCGCCGCGCCACCCGGATCATGCGCCAAAATATCGTGGTCGCCCTGGGCCTGGCCGCCAGCATGGTGCTCATCAGCATCCTCCATGAGGTGCCGCTTTGGCTCGGCGTCCTGACCCACGAAGGCAGCACCGCCGTGGTCGTCCTCAACAGCCTGCGACTCCTCCTGGCCGACGTGCCCACGGCCCGATCCATCGCCCGGGATTCCAGCCACGCGCCTCCCGCGACGGCTTGATTCCGAGGGGGATTTTTTCAAAAGCATCCCGGATGCGGAGGGGCATTTTCCATGCACATTCCCTCATGCCTCCCCTGAAACTCCCTTCCAAACCCCGACGTTTCAAACGCCGCGACTCCCGTCCCCCGGCCGCCGTCCCCGGCACGGGGGAATACGTCGGCGAACGCCGGGTGCCGGATGTCACCATCACCGTTTTCGATTACGGCGAACACGAAATCCGGGAACGCGAAGTCAAGGACGGGGCCCAATGCGTGGCCTTCGAAGGCAGTGACAGCCCCGCCTGGATCCGCGTCACCGGCCTTCACGACACCGGCCGGATCCGCAGTCTGCTGGAGGCCTATCACATCCATCCGCTGGTCCAGGACGATATCCTCAACACCAACCAGGGACCGAAAGTCGAGGATTTCGACGGCTATCTTTTCGTCACCGTCAAGGTCATGGCCCCCGGTGCGGAGGGAGCGGAAAAATTCGACGTCCAACATTTTTCCCTCATCCTGACAAAACGGGTCCTCATCAGTTTCCAGGAAGGCCCGTCCACCATTTTCGATCCCGTGCTGCTCCGCCTCCGCCAGGGCAAAGGCCGCCTCCGCCAACAAGGCCCCGACTACCTTGCCTGGGCTTTGCTGGACGCGGTGCTGGACCATTATCTGGTCGCACTGGATGACCTCGAGGAGGAGGTCGCCCGGTTGGATGAAGCCCTCACGCTGCCGGATGCCGAGGTGGACCTGCACGAAATCCACCAACTCCGCGCCAACACCAACTTCATCTACCGCACCATCCGCCCCATGCGCGAGGTCGCGGTGGGCCTCCAGCACCATGAGGGCGAACTCACCTCGGAAAGCCTGACGCCTTTTCTGCGCGATCTCTACGACCACACCTGGCGCGCCATCGAGACGGCGGACCACCTCCGGGAAGCGGTCACCAGCATCCGGGAATATCACCACGCCGTCCTCAGCCAGAAGATGAATGAAATCATGAAAGTGCTGGCCGCCATCAGCACCATTTTCCTGCCGCTTTCCTTCGTCGCCGGCGTCTATGGCATGAACTTCGAATACATGCCGGAGCTGAAAAAACCATGGGCCTATCCAACCGTCTGGGGCGTATTTCTGGTGCTCGGTTTCGGCATGCTGTATTACTTCCGCCGCCGCCGCTGGCTCTGACCACAGGCTGAAATCCCCCCATGTCCCCCGCCGCGAGATTTTTGTTATGGCCGCTCCTTCCGGCCGGGGTTTTGTCATGGCTGGCCATCGGCGCCGTGCAGGCATTGATCCACGCCACAGCCCGCCAATCCCCCATCCTGACAGAAATCCCGCCTCCCGCGCCGCCCGCCGCTTTTCTCCAACAATGGTGCACGGACTGCCACGGCGGCCGCTCGCCGAAGGGAGATCTTTCCCTGGAGAATCCGGACCGGCTCAGCGCCTCCGACTGGGAAAATGTCCGCCGCCATGTCCTCCTGCACACCATGCCTCCGGATGACGAGCCCGCCCCGCCCACGCCGGACCGCGCGTCTTTTGCGGAAAATCTCCTGACCTGGCAAGCCTCGCTCCCCGGCGCTTCCCCGGCCCCCTCGTTCCGCCGCCTCAGCCGGCGGGAGGCCGCCCATTCCCTGACAGATCTGCTCGGCGTCCCGGTGGATCCCTCACAACTTCCCGAGGAGGAATCCGCCCACGGTTTTGATAACAATGCCGACTTCCAGCCCCTCCCCCCCGCCGTGCTGGAACGCTACGCGACCGTGATCCGGGATTCCGTCCGCGCCGCCCTGCTCCCCCCGCCCGTTCCCCGCGTGGTCCTACGCCTCATGCCCCAGGAGTTTCAAGGCGCCGGGGGCCCCTCGCCGGACGATCCATCGATTCATGAAGTGGAATCCGGCGGCGCCGTCCGCATCCCCATCTCCCCCGCGCACGCCGGCCGCTACCGGGTCACCCTGACAGGTTACGCCCACCAGGCCGGGGACGCGCCTGTCCAGCTCATCCTCCAAAACAGCCCTCCGCTCCCGGTCCGCTCCCTGCGCCGCACCCGGCCCGATTCCCTGTCCACGGAAGTCGACCTGCCCGCGGGCCCCGGGTTTTTATCCTATCAACTGGCCAATCCGTTCTCCAACCTCCGCGATCCCGATCCCCATCACCGCATCCGGCGTTTTCTCGCCCTGGAGTGCCAACTCGAAGGCCCCCTGGACAGCACTGCGGAAACCTCCGGAAACTTCGTCAGGATCCTCGGCCCGGTCCCCGGCCCCGCGACCGGTCTGGATGCGCAGCTGCGCCGCGCCGCGGATTCCCTCGCCCGCTTCGCCGCCCGCGCCTGGCGCCGCCCGGTGAGCGATGCCGAATCCACCCGCCTGGCCGCCCTCGCCGGCGATGCGCTCGCCATGGGAATGCGTTATGACCAGGCGCTCGCGTTGGCGGCGGAGGCCATCCTCACGTCCCCACGCTTCCTCTTCCTCCCGGATCCCGCCGCCACCTCCCCCGCCGGGCGGCCCCACGCCATCGCGGCCCGCCTGTCGTATTTGCTATGGAGCACCCACCCCGACGACCGCCTCACCGCCCGCGGCGGCCGGGCCTGGACCCCGGGCGACCTGCAATCCGAAGCCCGCCGGATGTTGGATGATCCCCGCGCCGCCGCCTTCGCCCGCGACTTCGCGGGGCAATGGCTTCAACTGCGCAACGTTTCCCTATCACACCCTGACACCACGCTTTTCCCGGATGCCACCCCGGAATTGTTGGAGTCCATGCAACGCAGCTCGGAGCTTTTTTTCCTGCACCTCCTGCGCGAAAACCGGCCGGTTTCCGACCTCCTGAAATCCGACACCGCATTCCTCGATCAACGCCTCGCCTCCTTCCTGTCCCTGCCCGCCCCGGCTTCCGCCGCGCCCGGAAACTTCGCCCTCCTGACACTTCCCGCCTCGCGCCCCACCGGCATCCTGGGTCAACCGGCCATCCTGCTCCTGACATCCTATCCAAATCGGACCTCGCCCGTGTTGCGCGGAAAATTCGTGTTGGAAACCCTGCTGGGTCTTCAGCCCCCGCCACCGCCCCCCAACGTGCCGACCCTCCAAGCCGCTCCCGACGCCCATCGCGCCGGCGCGTCGGTCCGCGCCGCCTTGGAAGCCCACCGCGCCGACCCCGCCTGCGCCTCCTGCCATCGCGCCATCGATCCCCTCGGTTTTCCTTTGGAGGAATTCGACGCCATCGGCCGCCCTCTGCGCGCTCCCGGCACCGACACCTC
>JAQGPD010000202.1 GCA_028293305.1 Verrucomicrobiales bacterium
GAAGCCGCCGCGGGTATTTTGCGGGGGCTGGAAGTGGTGGAGTTCGCGTGCGGATTGCCCTCACTCATGGGCGGCGAAATGATGGAGGTCTCCACCGGGGTGGATTGTTATACGAGGCGATTCCCGCTAGGGGTGGTGGTTGGAATCACACCTTTCAATTTCCCCGCCAAGGTGCCCATGAGGATGTTTCCCATGGCCATCGGTTGCGGGAATAGCTTTATTCTGAAACCCAGCGAGCAGACCCCGGCAACGCCGCTGATCATCGCCGGGTGGTTGCGTGAAGCCGGGTTGCCTGACGGGGTTTTCAATGTGGTCCAGGGCGACCGGTCCACGGTGGAGTTGTTATTGGATCATCCCGGCATCGCCGCCGCCGCCTTTGTGGGCAGCACCCCGGCGGCGAAGGCTGTCTTCCTCCGCGGCACTGTGGCGGGCAAGCGCATGCTTACCCTGGGGGGGGCAAAAAATCATGTGGTTATTCTTCCTGACGCGGACCCGGCGCTGGTGGCGAAAAACCTGACTGCCTCCGCCACCGGTTGCGCCGGCCAACGCTGCATGGCCGCCAGCGTGGCCCTCGGGGTGGGGAAATGTGAGGGTATCCTGGATGCCATCGCGGAGGAGATGCGCGGCGTCCGCGCCGGCCATGACATGGGCGCCATCATCAGTCCGGCCGCGCGGGACCGCATCGTGCAATACATCAACAAAGCGGAAAGCAGCGGCGCGGTCTTGATAGTGGATGGACGCGATCCCTCGCTTCCGGTTTCAAAACGCGGCGGAAATTATGTTGGAGCCACCTTGATCGACCGTCTGACCCCGGACTCGCCGGCGGTCCGGGAGGAGATTTTCGGCCCCGTTTTATCCGTGCTTCGCGTGGGCTCGCTGGATGAGGCCCTGCAGGTGGAGAACGCCAGCGAATATGGCAATGCCGCAAGCATATACACCTCCAGCGGCGCCGCCGCCCGCCACTTCGAGCAACACGCCTCCGCCGGAATGATAGGCGTGAACATCGGCGTGCCCGTCCCGCGCGACCCGTTCGGTTTCGGCGGATGGAACGCCTCGAAGTTCGGCAACGGGGACATCACCGGCCGCGATGCCGTGGGTTACTGGACGCAGACGAAAAAGACGACCGTGAAGTGGGCGGCGGGTGGAGGTGCCGCCGCATCCGGAGCGGCGAATTGGATGGGCTGACCACGGTCCGCGCGCGGGCTAACAATCCGACCGCCGACTCTTTCCTGGCATTTCCTGGGCTGCCGTGGTGGAGATTCAAGGCGTCAGTGCTTTTTCCGTAGCCGTTTCCAAGCATAAAGACCAGCGAATAGGAGATTCAACGCCACACTCACAAGGAGGGCGGGTAAAAACGGAGGCTGAGGTGATGACCCGGCAAAGACGTGAGGCGCTTTGGCTGCATGAGGATTCTGGTTAGCAGACGCAGCGGGAGTGGCTTCGGGCGTGTCAGGGTTCCGGCTGGAATCCAATGCGGAATTTGATGGGGCGTGCGGGGCCGGGGTGTTGTTGCTGGTGGCCTTTGCCACGGTGAGCCTGACGTAACTCAGGACCTCCGTTTGCTGATCATAGGCGCGTTGGGCCCTTTCCAGGGCGGCTAATGCATCGACGGTCGATTGGGCGGGCTGGCCGTTGGACTCCGATATTTTGCCTGGTTCGTTCGAACTGTTTTGATTGAGCGCATTGATCAGATTCACGCGGATTTGCTCCTGTATGGCCTGCTGCTTCTCCAGGACCGCGCTCAAGACCTTTTTGTCAGGATCGGCCGCGAGTGCTTGAACGATTTTTTCGAAGTTGGGGCGATCTCCTTCCTGCGCCTCCGCAAGGTGTTGTGTTAGAAGGTATCCCTGCGTGAAATTATCGCCATGGACCTCGATGTCGATCGAGCCGCCGTCCGGGGCTTCCACCAGATTCAGCATTCCCCGCAGCTTCACCACGGCAGCGGCTTCATCCACCACGTCGAAATCCCGCACGAGGTTGTTTGCCCTGACGATTTTTTGCAGCGTTTCATCAGAGGTCAGGAATTGGATCTCCTGAACCATGTTCATATTTCTAGCTAGTGCTGGAACTGTGGATAGAAGCACCATGGCAATAAGAACTGTGGAGCTGGCCTGCGAAAGGAATGGAAAGTTCAATCGGGTCATGGCGGAAGGAATATTAGGGTGTGCGGGCGATTTCCCTTTTATTGTCCGCATTTGACAACATGACAGGCATCCGGAAAAAGGCTAGTCCCGTTTAACCATACCCGATGAGCTTTACCCCCGAAATCACGCTGGTCACTATGAATTCGTTCCGGGGTGCTTTTTACGATGCGTTTTGACGATCCCGTCTGCTTTGGCGGAGTGGACCCTACCATTTCAACTGAAGCAGCGACACGCCTTGGCGGGGGAGGGTGAAGGTGAGTTTGGCGGTGTTCCCGGTGATGGTGGCGGAGGCGGGGCCGTCGAGAAGCGAAAGCTGGCTTGCTTGCTGGAGGGCGGCGTATTGCTCGGGGGTGGGGGACTGCGGGGAGCCAAGGGATTTCCAGACGGAGAAGGAATTGCTATGGAGTTCGTCCACACGGTAGTGGGCCAGGGCGGCGGCGCTTTCAGCGATGGGGAGGCCGGCGACGTCAAGGCTTATAGTGGCGTCCGGGCCAGGGATATCGTCGTCATGATAGTGCCAGACCAGCACGCTGAGTTTGTTTTGCCCGAGGCTGGCCAAGGCGGAGACATCCGCTTTTTGGCGGACGCCGCTGCGCAGGATTTCCGGCAGGGAAACTGCGGCATCGCTGACGACCGGGAGGCGCTCGCCATCCATTTTGGAGAACATTTGGAAGACGTTGAGCACAGGCTTGTCCACGCCATTCGTGGCCAGCGAACGGAAGCCGGCGAAGTAGGGCTGATCCTCGAATTCGAATGCCCACGTGAGTGCCCCCTCCAGATTGACGCCATGCTTCAGGGCCAGATCCAGCTTCCGTGGAAAGGTGGCGGCGGTGTAACTGGAATACATGGTGCCATTCCGATAGGCCAGGTTGGGTCCCTGACAAGCCGCGCAGCCTTCAGGATCGGACTCGCCGATAACAACCGGAGTGTCCGCGAATTCCGGATAGCGGGCAATCACGGAAAAAGCGTTATCGATATCCCGCAGCTGGCTGGAGATGCCCATTTGCACGCGGCCCCCGACGTCCTTGGGTTGGCCTTTGGCGTGGAAGGAAATGAAATCCGTGGGTGTTCCGGTTTCACCGGTCGCGGTGTTTTTTCCCTTCACGCAGTGGTCCAAAAAACTCTTGAGGAAATACCCGCCCGCGCAACCCGCGAGATCCGGTCCGCCGACGCGCGCGCCGGGGATGGCCCGCCGCACCGCCTCGATAGCATGGTCGTGCAACTTGAAAAACTCCTCGCGCGTGCCGCGCCAATAACTGATATTCGGTTCATTCCAGGTTTCCCAATACCAATGCAGCACTTCATCCCTGCCATATTTTTCCACACAGTGTTTCGCCCATTGGAAAACCAATTCCTCCCACTGGCCCCAGTCCTTCGGCGGGTAGGTCCAACCAGTGTAAATCTCATCATACTTAGCCGCCGGAGTCCAGAAATGCCGGTAAGGCTGCGGTTTGGTGGAAAGCGCTTCCGGCATGAATCCTATCTGAACATAGGGCCGGACACCGCGTTCCAGACCGGTGTCGAAAATGCGGTCCACAATGGTCCAATCGTAGATCGGATTCCCCTGCGCATCCTCGGTGTAGGCATTGGTGGATCCCCACTTCAGGCCATGCGTGCCCTCGCCTGTGACGAGCAGGCTGTGGGTGCGGAAGAAGACTTCCTTCGGTTTCAATTCCCCCAGTTTTGTCAGGAGTTTCTGACCATCCTTCATGTAAGTGTAGTTAGGTTCGTCCGCTCCGAAAAACCTCCAGATCGGTTTCAAAGGGCCCGTCGGGCGAGCAGCATCGATTTTGATCTGAACCGGAAAAGCAGGGTTTCCGGCGGCCTGTGCGCTGCCGGTCCGGGCGAGGATCAGCAATGCGGCGATAGCGGTTATGGATTTCAGCATGGGGGTGGTCGGATGGCGTGGGGATGAATGTTAGTTTTCGCGGAATTTCACGCGGAAGAAAGCGGCGCCCGGAGCAGCCGGGTCTTGCAGCATCATAGGGCCGCCGGGCTGCGGCAGTCCATGATTTCCGGGCACATTCCAGAGCGCCCAATCCGCGAGGTTGGAGGATGTTTCCACCTGCACGGAGCGGTTGGCCGGAGAGTCGATTTCCAATTGGAATTGACCGTTGGCCATGATCGCGGCCGGAGCAGGAAAGCTGCCGCCGTCCATGGGGTCAGTGCCAGCCAGGAACTCCGCCTGATTGGATTTTCCGTCCGCATCCGCATCCGCCGCGGGTTCGTTCAAAGGCGGAGGGACCGCGCCGAGATGGAGTTGGCTCCATTGGCTATACGTTTGACGGGAGGGCAGACTTTGTTGGATCCAGTTGGTCAACAAGGCGATATTGGCCTGGTCCAGTTCACTGCTGCCCACCGGCGGCATGCGGGTGAAGCCGTTGGAGGCGGCGGTCCGGCTGAGAATGATGGAATGCGCGGGGTCGCCGGGGACGATGAGTTTATTGAGAGGATCGCCGCCGTTATTGGACGCATTTCCCATCAAAATTCCGGTTTGTTCCAGTGTCAGGGTGATGCGCCCGTCCCAGGCCGCGGTGCCTGCCGTGCCGCCCGCCTGATGGCAATACGCGCAGTTTACGTCCATCCAGGACCTGACACGCGCTTCGGGCGGGAATGCTGTTTCGCCGGTCTTCAGGTGGCGCGGCAGGACGCTGGCGGGTTCCGGGGTATTGGAGAAATAACCATTTTGTTTCAGGAGTTCTATCTGATTTCCGGAGAAGCCATTGATGATGTTATCGAGATTGAACTGCCGGGTGTTCATGGACAGGGAATGCCCGCCCTGCGGGGTGTGGCAGATCATGCATTCCGCCCGGCTGGGGATGTGCCAACGCTGCGTGCGGGGAGTGCCGTTTTCGGTGATGGCGAGATCAAAATCCACCCCTTCATCCGGAACGAGCGTGGCCTCGGTCCCCGCATCGTTCCAACGGTAGCTGACGCCATACGCGCCGGCGGCGTTTTTCACCAATAGCCGGGTTTCCAGCCGCCTGGAGGGCGTCGCCGGATCGCCCGGCAGGGGTGGATTCGAGCGGCTGAGGGGCATGTTGAAATGTTTGATCCAAATCTGCCCCGCCGGAAAAGTCCATGGGCCCTCGCGGGACCAGGTCATTTTGGAAGTGGTGTCGGGAATGGTGAACCAGCGGCGTTTGATCGCGTGGTCGCTCCAGAAAGGGAGGTTGACGGTGTAAGGCACAATGCCGGGATTGGGAGACAGATCCGTCAAACTGGCAAAAAGTCCGGTCGCGCCCAGCGTCGCGGGAAAAGTGTTGGTGGGCGTGCCGGTGACCAGCCGTCGGATGCGGCCGCTGTTGAGATTGGCCATGAGGACGTCGCCATTCGATGGATCCTGACCAAAAGCCGCAATGCCGCCTTCGCCCGTGATACGTGCCACGGTGGGCCCGGCGGGGGCAGGGTTGCGGCGAAGCGTCCAGAGGTTTCCTGACACAAAATCCGCGAACACATAGGCACCGGCCAGGGCGCTGAAACGCGTGCCCCGGTAAACGATGCCGCCAGTAATCGAGTTGCCTTGCAGGGCACCGTTCCCATGCGAATAGTCATATACAGGACCCGTGGCGTAAAGCGTGGCAAAGTTGGCGGGCGCGCCGGTTTTCGGGCCGGCGATGGTGCCCTCACGATAGGCCCAGCCCATGTTTTTACCCTTCGTGACCACGTTGACCTCCTCCCGGTTGTCCCCGCCGACATCCCCCACCCACAACTCGCCGGTCGGGGCGTCGAAGGACATGCGCCATGGATTCCGCATGCCGATGGCCCAGAATTCGGAACGCACATAAGGCAGGCTTCCCGCGGCGATATTTGCCCCGTTATGGCTGCCGTTCCAAGTCCCGCCCTTACTGGTGTGGACCCATGGATTGTCCAGCGGAATGCTGTAGGCCGCCAGGAAGATGCCGGAGCCGGGAGCAGTTTCATAACGCTTCACGGCATTGACCGACGGGGTGGATTCCGTGGGGTTGGGATGGTTGTTGGGCTCGAGGTTTCCGGCTTTTTTATCCACGTCCAAGCGCAGGATTCCGGAGAAAAAATCCTTGGTTATTTTCTGGCTGTTGGCCCCGGCGTCGTTTTGATTTCCCTCATCGCCCAGGGAAATATACAAATAGCCGTCGGCACCGAACTGGAGGCAGCCGCCGTTGTGGTTGTCATAGTCGTCCGACTGCTCCAGCAGGATGACTTCGCTGGCGGCATCCGCCTGGGCGGGATTTCCCGAGGACACCGTGAACCGCGAAACCCTTTCATAAGTCACGTTGGATTTCCTTACTGAATAAAACACAAAAAAGTATCCGTTAGTCGAGTAGGCAGGATGGAATGCCAAACCGATCAGTCCCTGCTCTCCGCTGGTGCTGACGGTTTCCCCCCGTGTCGACAGCAGGGTGGGCAGATCAAGGAAAGTGGTCGCTGCGGGAGTGGCCGCCATGACATTGGGAATCACCCGGAGCAATCCGCCTTTCTGGCAGACAAAAAGCCGCTGGGTCTCCCCTGGCGGAGTGGCGAGGCAGACCGGTTCGCTGAATGCCAGTGAGCCGAAGGCATCGGTCAGGGCGTAATTGGTCGGAGGGGGCGAGCCGGGCACATTGAGGCCGGTGGGGGGGATGCGCAGGTTGTCGGAGAAATTGATAGTGACCGTGGCCGGGGCGGATTCTCCTGCGGCATTGACCGCCCGGTAAGTGAAGGAATCGGAGGCCGGCGATCCTGTGGTGTGGTTGTAAACGGCGCGTCCCTGGGCATCGGTGGAGACCGTGCCGTGGAGCGGGGCACTGACAATAATCATGCCCACTCCGCCGGTGTCATTGGCCAGAACGGGGATGCCGGCGCTTTGTTGCAGGTGCATGGTTACCGCATCCGGCTGGACAGTGGGAAGGGCGGGATTGGGGCCGAGGGCGCGGCTTGCCAGGATTTCGCCCGGACTTTGCGCGTGGTTGTAAATCCGGACTTCATCATAGGAAACATGGGTGCCGCGGTCCGGGCTCCAGAGCGAGCGTCCCAACCAATTGTTTACATCCTCGATCTGGCTGAGGCGGAAGCCGACGTCCGTCGTGGCGGCGAGAACTCCATCGCGATACCACGAAAGCCTTCCGCCCACGGAACCCAGCGTTCCTGCGCCATTCTCGAATGTCAGGACGTAATGATAGGCGGTGGACGCCGATGTTGTCAGGTTGGTGTCAGCAAGTCTGTAAAGTCCGGCGGGATCCGCGTTGTTGGCGGCTCCATTGAGCTTTCCCTCGAAGCGCTGTTCGTTCAGGCTGGCTCCGCGGCTCAAAGTCAGGGTGAGGCTGTCGCTGGCCGTGGTGGAGCCGGGCGCGGTGGTGGCGCTGCCGGTGATTTCCCCCGCCGCTCCGAGACCGTCGCCGGCCTGGGTCACGCGTCCAAAATCGAGGAGGCGCTGGAAATTTTGAAAACTGCGGGGGGTGGCCCAGATTTCAATGGTGAGGCTGGTTTTGGAGGAAATAAGACCGTTGGGAAGATCGACATAGGCGGAAACGGCCGA
>JAQGPD010000269.1 GCA_028293305.1 Verrucomicrobiales bacterium
TGGAGTGGATGGGCTATGAACTGGACTATCTGAATATCGGAAAAGTGTCGCCGCCCGCGGATTTGGATGCGCGGTATTGCGGGGTGATTTTCGATGAAAACCTGAGCCTGCCCAATGCCGGGGAGGAATGGTATGTGAACTGGATTTTGCGCCAAACCTCCAAGGGGCTCAAAGTGTTGTTCTGCGGGCAATATCCCCTGCAGCAGGACCTGCAGCGCGGCCGTCTTCTCAAGGGATTGGGCATGTGGGGGAGCTATACGCAGGTCACTAAGCCTCAGGAGGTCAACCTGCGCGTGCTGGATCCCAAAATGATGAATTTCGAGGCCCCCACCCGGGCGCATCTGGCGGAGATCGAGGACTCGCGCGCTCCGCGGGACGCGACGGTATATTTGTCAGTGGCCTCCCGGGACGACACCGCCAACGCGATGCAATTCGACGCGGTTTACACGGCTTCGTGGGGCGGCGCGCTGCTGGATCCCTATCATACGTTCCAGGTGTCCACGGAGGATCAGGCGTCCCTGTTTGATCCCTTCATTTTTCTCAACACCATCTGGCCCGCGACCGCGTTTCCCGCTCCGGATGCGACGACGCGGGATGGTCGGCGCATCTTTTTCAGTCAGATTGACGGGGATGGATTCAATGGCGTCACCACCTTCGCGGGGAACCGCATCTGCGGCGAGCTGGTGCGGGATCACATCCTGAAAAAGTATCCATTGCCCATCACCGCCTCGCTCATCGAATCCAGCATGAAGGGCCTGGAGGAAGGGCAGAAAGGGGACGAGCGGGCGCGGTTGGAGGAGGTGGCGCGCTCCATCCTGGCCATGGGGAATGTGCAGGCGGCTTCGCATAGTTTCAGCCATCCCTATGTATGGATTGATCACGATGATGAATACATTCCCATGTATGAAAACCGGGCCTTGGTTTTGAAGCCGGAGGCGGAATTGAATGGCGTGGATCCCGAGCGCGAAGTGGCGGGCAGCATAGCCTATGTGCAGAGTTTGTGTCCGCCGGGCAAGAAATGCGATCTTATGCTGTGGTCCGGAAACTGCCGTCCGGGGGCGGCGGCCATCAAAGTCTGCCGCCGCATCGGGGTGGAAAATCTGAATGGGGGAAACACCACCATCTCGCGACGTCATCCCTACCTTTCCAACATTTCCCCCCGGGTCATGACCTGGGAGGGGGAGCCGCAGGTGTTCGCGGCCGTGCAGAATGAGTTTGTTTACACCCGGAACTGGAAAGGCCCGTTTTTCGGGGGATTCCGCCAGGTGACGGAGACCTTCGCCATGTCCGGCGAGCCGCGCCGGCTGAAGCCGGTGAATCTTTACTATCACTTCTACAGCGCCGCCACTCCCGGCGCCTTGAAGGCCCTGACGGAAGCGTATGACTGGGTCATGGAGCGGCCCTTGCACAGCATGACCGCGGCGGAATTCGCCCGCACGGCGCGCGATGCCTGGGCCACGCGCATCCACCGCGTTGGGGCGGACCGGTCTGTTATTTCCAATGAGGGCCATGCGCGCACGTTCCGGCTCCCGGCCGGCAGCCCGGTGCCGGATCTGGATGCCTCGCGGAATGTGACCGGTTTTGTCAGGGAAGGTGATAGTCTATATATTCATACCAACGGGGCTCCGGTGGTGGACCTGGTCCTCGCGTCGAAACCCGCGCCGCGCCTCCATCTTGAAAGCAGCGTGGCGGAGATTGAATTCACGCGCCTGGACAAAACCGGGGCGGATTTCCTAACCGACGATTTGAAGCCGGAATACAGCGTCGTTTTCGCCGGAGTTCCTCCCCGGAGCGGTTGGCAGGCGATGGTGAATAACAAGCCCACGCCCCTGACCGCCGATGCCGAAGGCCGCCTGGAACTCCGTCTTTCCCTGCGCTCCGCCGTGCGTCTGGAACCCCTCCCCGCCGTGGCTGCCAACTGATCGATCCCATGCGTCCGTCTCCCACTTCCAACACCGTCCCCAGTCTGGTCCCGCGCTGGTTGTCGTGGGCGATCGTGGCCGGCAGTCTCGGGCTGGCGGCGGCGTTGATTCCCAACCAGAGGCAACTCGTCGGACGCTTGTTGGAGGACGGCGAAAACCAACGCGCCTTCGAGGTGGCCCGCAGCGGCGAGCCCGCGCCAGCCGCGACGCCCGCCGCAGGCGGAACGGCCACCCCGGAATTGAAACTTTCCCCCATGGAGCAACTGCAGGCCGCCCTCACGCCGGACTATCACGGACCGGGTGCGGTGGCCACCCTGGCGATTGAAAATGCGGCGGACCCGGCGGCGTGCCTGGAGCTGGTGCACCGGATGGAGTCCAATCTTTCCCCTGACAAAAAGCGTCCGCTTTACCTGGCCATCACGCGCAGCGCGCTGGCGGCTAACAACCCCGCCATGGCCGCGCAGATCGCCGAGGATGCCGTCAGGAATGGCGTGGCGGACAGGGAGCTTCGTCTTTCCGCCGTCACTTCATGGCGCTGGGCCAGCAATCCGGAAAAGGCGCTGGCGGTTTTTGACCGGTGGCGCGCCGGGAATCCCGCGGATTTGGACGCGGCCGCGGTGGATATTGAAATCGCGCTCTGCCGCGAAACCGGGAAAAATTCCCAAGCCCTCGACCGATTGTTGGAGCGCGTCAAATCCGGCGGCGGTCCCGCCACCGCGGATGAAGCGTTATTGGAACTGACCCTGACCGTGGCCGCCAATGCCGCGCGCACCGGGGATGTGTTGCCGGTGATTTCCGACTGGCTGGCCGCGCAGCCCGCGGGCTCGGCGAGCGTCCAGGAGATCGCGGCGGGCAAGGTGAAAACCGATCCCGGATTCCTGCGCCTGGCGGGTTTGCTGGCGCGGCATTCCGAGTGGGGCGGCCAGCCGTCCACGGCGCTGGACTGGTATTTGAAATTGGGGGTGCAGGGCGATGTCTTCGCCTTGGAGCGGGCCGAGGAATTGCAAAAAGGACTGAGCCGTTCCAGCGATTGGATGGAGGTGCTCCGCCACGTGGTTCCGGTGCAGGGGCATCCGCAATACACCCGCCAGCTTGCCAGGCTCATGGGCGAGGCCGGCTTGTATAACGAAGCGCCGGCCGTCTACGAACTTTGGCTCAAAGACCATCCCAGGGACACTGCGGCGATCGCGGAACTGGGCGGACTTTACTCCGAAATGCCGGAACCCGAAAAAGCCATGGCCCTTTATCAGAAGGTCGTGGAAATCAATCCTGACGACTTGGA